>NZ_JBCEWQ010000078.1:0-40619 GCF_038448545.1 Streptomyces sp. CLV115 | reverse complement strand
CCCCCGTCCCCCCTGCCGCGGCCGCTCCGGGCACGGGACAGGGCTCCGGGCCGGCGGAGACGGACGGTGCGGACGGGCTGTCGCGCGAGGAGATGGCCCGTCTGCTCGCGGAGGCCCAGCAGGCGCTGGACGGCATGATCGGTCTGGAGCCCGTGAAGCGGCAGGTGCTCACACTGATCGCGCAGCTGCGCATGGCGGCGCTCCGGGAGGAGCAGGGCCTGCCCAGCGGCGCCCGGCCCCGGCACTTCGTCTTCGCGGGCCCTCCCGGTACCGGCAAGACGACCGTCGCCCGCATCATCGGCAAGGTCTTCGCCGGGCTGGGACTGCTGAGTTCCGGCCATGTCATCGAGGCCCAGCGTGTCGACCTCGTCGGGCAGCACCTCGGATCCACCGCCATCAAGACCAGCAAGATCATCGACTCCGCACTGAACGGCGTGCTGTTCATCGACGAGGCGTACGCCCTGTCCAACAGCGGGTACAGCGGTGGCGACGCCTTCGGTGACGAGGCGCTCCAGGTGCTCCTGAAGCGGGCCGAGGACGACCGGGACCGGCTCGTGGTGGTGCTCGCCGGGTACCGCGAGGAGATGACCGGCCTGCTCGCCGCCAACCCGGGGCTGGTGTCCCGGTTCAACACCCGGGTCGACTTCCCCTCCTACTCCGCGCAGGAACTGCTGCTGATCGCCCGGTCCGTGCTGGGCGATCAGGGCGACGTGCCCGACGCGGCGGCCGCCACCACGCTCGGTGACCTCTTCGCCGCCGCCGTGGACGGCGGCATGGCCGACACCCTGGGCAATGCCCGCTTCGCGCGTGAGCTGTGCCAGAAGGCCACCGCGCAGCGGGACCTGCGGCTGTACGCCGAGCACTCGGGCGGTTCGACGCCGACCCGGGAGGAGATCACCACCGTGCTCGCCCAGGACGTGACGGCGGCCCACCAGGAGCTCATGGAATCCCACGGGAACCCGGCGTAGGACAGTGAACCCCGGCCCCGGGGCTCAGGGCTCGGGGCTCAGGGCTCAGGGTGCCTTGAACAGCCCCGGGAACCGGAGCGCGAGCCAGGGTCTGCGGCCCCGGGCGAACACCCGGCCCCGGGCCATGGCGCCGTTCGGGCCGATGCGGCCGAGCGCCATCAGGAAGAAGGTGACCGGCTCGATGTGGATGGTGCAGTCCGGGCGGGCCGGTGGACGGGTACCGACGGTCACTGCGCCGTCGGTGAAGGTGACACCGAATCGGGCGCCACCCCACAGACGGATCGTGTAACTGGCGGTGAGCCGGGCGGTGGCGGCGGCATCGGTGACCCTGGGCATCGCCGTGATCAGGAACGGCAGGGACAGGTCGACGCGCGTGCGGTCGATCATGTGGGGGCGCCCCAGCGCACGGGCGAGGTCGTAGCCGTGGCCGAGCATGTGCGTCAGCAGGTACGAGCCCAGCACCTCCCGGCTCATCGGCCCCAGCGGCGTGACCACGGTCCCGGCCGTCCCACCGGTCCCTCCGCCGGTGCCGTCCCCCGTACCGTCACCCGCCCCGCCACTGGTCCCGCCACCGGTCCCGCCACTCGTCCCGACGCTGTCCGTCGCGCGCCGTTCGCAGGCCGTGAGGTACGCCTCGGTGTGCCTCACGATCAGCTCCGCCAACGGCCCGGCTCCCCGCTCGCCGAACTCCGCGAGCCCCCGCTCGTTGGCTGCCGCCAGGCTCTGCGGCGTTCCGTCCCCGTAGCGGCGTTCCCGGCCGGCCGCGATGTCGGCCATCAGCTCGTTGGCCTGTGCCAGGTGTGCCGCGGCCTCCCCCACGGTCCACTCCGACCGGGGCACCGGAACACTCGTGTCCGCGGCCCCGCGCAACACCGCCGCGATGTCCTCCGCGGTGGCCCGCAGGGCATCGCCGAGCCCTTCGGGCAGCGTGCCCCGTGCATCGCGTCCGGTCGCTGATTCCACTCTTCTCCCCGCTTCTGCCGAGCCTGCCCGCCCACCCGATGTGAACAGCCCGCCCGCAGGCCGCATCCCTGGGTGCCCCACGGCGCCCGTGGTACAGAAGACCAGGTGGCAGGAGCTGCCACAAGTGCCACAACGCCACGGCTCCGATCGGTTTCCGCCGCCGTGCAGAGCCGGTCGGGCCCGCGCGGTCGCGGCGCGGCGCCCATTCGTACGGTTGCGGCAAGTCCGCCGGCATCCGATGTCTACCCACGGGTAACTCCCCCTGCTTTGATGGGCGGCACCACCTTCCGCCCCCTCCCCCCACACGAGGAGACCCTGTGCCGAATCACGCGATCCGTCGTATCTCCGGCGCGACTCTGGCCGGCGCGCTCGCCGCGGCGACGCTGGCCGCCAACGCGCCGCAGGCGTCGGCGGCCGAGACTCCGTCGCTGCGCGTCCTCACGTACAACACGTTCGTCTTCAGCAGGACGCTGTACCCGAACTGGGGCCAGGACCACCGCGCCGCGGAGATACCGAAGACCTCGTTCTTCCGGGGCAATGACGTCGTCGTGCTCCAGGAGGCGTTCGACAATTCCGCGTCCGACGCCCTGCTGCGCAACGCGTCCGCCCAGTACCCGTACCAGACCCCCGTGGTGGGCCGGAGCAGGAGCGGCTGGGACGCCACCGGCGGGGCGTACTCGGCGGTGACTCCGGAGGATGGGGGTGTCACGGTGCTGAGCAAGTGGCCCATCGTCCGCAAGGAGCAGCACATCTACAAGGACGCCTGCGGCAGCGACAGCTGGTCCAACAAGGGATTCGCGTACACCGAGCTCAATGTGCGCGGTGCAAGGGTCCATGTCGTGGGTACCCACACGCAGTCGACGGACTCCGGGTGCAAGGCGGGTGAGGCGGCCGCGAAGCGCAGTCTGCAGTTCAAGCAGATCGACGCCTTCCTCGACGCCAAGAACATTCCGGCATCCGAACAGGTCGTCGTGGCGGGGGACTTCAACGTCGACTCGCACTCCTCCGAGTACGCCTCGATGCTCGCCGACGCGGATCTGACCGCCGCCACCCGCACCGGCCACCCGTACTCCTTCGACACCCGGGACAACTCGATCGCCGCCGACCGCTACCCCGACGACCCCCGCGAGGACCTCGACCACGTGCTGCACCGCGTCGGGCACGCGCAGCCGCCCGGGTGGACGAACGAGGTGGTCAAGGAGCAGAGCGCGCCCTGGACGGTGTCGAGTTGGGGCACCGGCTACACGTACACGAACCTCTCCGACCACTACCCGGTTATCGCCTCGGCCCAGTAGCGCCCCGGAGCGGGCGGAGAGCCGGCCGTGGGTGCGGACCGTCCGCACCTGCGGCGATCCGGCCGGTGCAAGCGGCATCAGCCGGAACCACCGGCACGATCCGGCGCCATGAATGGTCTCTTCGTGGTCATCTACGATCGTTCGCGTGTGCGCAAATGTCATGGTCGCCGAAGACGACGAGAAACAGGCCGAACTCGTACGCCGCTACCTCGAACACGAGGGCCACGCGGTCACGGTCGTCGGTGACGGGCTCGCGGCGCTCGCCGAGGTCCGGCACCGGGAGCCCGATCTGCTGGTGCTCGACGTGATGATGCCGCGGGCCGACGGCCTGGACGTGGTACGTGTGCTGCGCGCCGAGCACCGGGAGCTTCCGGTGCTGATGCTGACGGCCCGCAGCACCGAGGACGATCTGCTGCTGGGGCTGGATCTCGGCGCGGACGACTACATGACGAAGCCGTACAGCCCGCGTGAGCTGATGGCCCGGGTACGGACCCTGCTGCGGCGCAGCCGGCGGGGCACGGAGAGCACCGCGTCCCCCGCGGACCAGACGCTGAGGTGCGGTGCGCTGGTCGTCGACCCGGACCGGCACGAGGTGTCCGTGGAGGGCCTGCCGGTGGATTGCACACCCGGTGAGTTCCGGATCCTCGCCGCCATGGCGACCGAACCGGAGCGGGTCTTCAGCCGGCAGCGGCTCCTGGAGGAACTGCACGGCTTCGACCGCTACATCAGTTTCCGCACGGTCGATGTGCACATCATGAACCTGCGCAAGAAGATCGAACCCGCACCACGTCGTCCGATCCGGCTGCTCACCGTCTTCGGTGTCGGCTACAAGCTGACGGACCCGGCGAAAAACGCTCCGCGTGCCTCGTGACCGGCGGCGGAACCGGCCGCCGCTCCGCAAGAGCCTGTTCGGCCGTCTGCTGACGGTGTCCGTGCTGGTGGCGGCCTGTTCGGTGGCCGCCACGGCCTGGCTGGCCGTACAGACCACCTCCGGTGCCATCAAGCAGGAGCAGGGCCAGAACCTGACCGCCGACGCCCGGATCTACAACACCCTGCTCGGTTACGCGGCCGGCCACCCCACCTGGGAGGGCGTCGACAGCACCGTGCGCGATCTGGCGCGGCAGTCCGGCCGGCGGATCGCGCTCACCACCGAGCAGCGCCGTCCGCTCGCCGATTCCGCTTCCCGGCCGGCGCCGCCCGCGCTGCCGCCCCAGGCATCGGCGATCGTCGACCCGCTGTCCGTGGACACGGCCCTGTCCCGGACGGTCGACCGGTCCGGGGACGCGGCCGACCGGGTCGACCCGCGCGCGGTCGGCCCGTTCCGGTTGCCCGCCGCCGAACGCAAGGCGTTGCAGCGTGCCGCCGACCGGAGCGCGGTGTGCCTGAGCCGGGTCGGGATCGCGGCGGACGTGGTCACGGGTCCGAGCGGGCGGCCGCGCATGCAGATCGTGGGCAACGATCCGGACCGTGTGCAGAACACCCGGTGCACGACCGAAGAGCTGGACTCACCGACCGCGACCGAGCAGAAGGCCCTGGACGCGCTCAATCAGCTCGCCGACGCCTGCCTGAAACGTCAGGACCGTCCGGGCGTACAGCTCAATCTGGACCTGTCCTGGGGAGACGACTCCGTACCGCAGGCCGCCGTCAAGGCCCGCGCCGCGACTCCGACACCCGAGCCGCCGCCGAGCCTGCGCACCGACGAGGACGACCGTGCCACCGCCTCGTGCGTGGACACGGCCCGCCGGGAACAGCTCAGCTCCTACGTCGCCTCGCCCGCCCTGTTGTTCATCGGCGACGAGGACGGCACGACGGTGCCCGGTTTCGACCTCTCCCCCGCGAACACCGCGAAGATCGCGGGCGCGGCGGCGCTGGTCCTCGCGCTGACCGTCGGGGCCACGATGCTCGCCGGATCCCGGCTGGCACGACCGCTGCACGCGCTGACCGGCGCGGCCCAGCGGATGCGGGACGGCGAGGACTCCGAGCCCGTGCTGGTCACGGGCGACAACGAGATCGGCCGGCTCGCCGCGGCCTTCAACGACATGGCCGACCACCGCGCGCGTCTGGAGGCGCAGCGCAAGGACATGGTCAGCGACGTCGCCCATGAGCTGCGCACCCCGCTGAGCAACATCCGGGGCTGGCTGGAGGCCGCGCAGGACGGCCTGGCGGAGCCCGACCCGGCGTTCATCGCCTCGCTGCACACGGAGGCCGTGCAGTTGCAGCACATCATCGACGACCTCCAGGATCTCGCCGCGGCGGACGCCGGCGCCCTGCGTCTGCACCCGGAGCAGGTGCGCGTCGAGGACGTGCTCGCACAGGTCGCCGCGGCGCACCAGGCGGGTGCCGAGACCGCCGGGGTGGCACTCTCGGCACCGCCCGCGGGGGACGGCGCGCGGTCCCCCGTGTTGTGGGCCGACCCGGTCCGGCTGCGCCAGGCCGTCGGCAACCTGGTCTCCAACGCCGTACGTCACACCCCGCCGGGCGGACGTGTGACGGTGCGCGCGTACGGCGCGGGGGCGGTGGCGGACGGGGCGGCGGCCGGCCGCGAGGTCGTGATCGAGGTCGCGGACACCGGCAGCGGCATCTCGGCCGAGAACCTGCCGCATGTCTTCGACCGCTTCTGGCGCGCCGAGAAGTCGCGCAACCGCCGTACCGGGGGCAGTGGGCTGGGTCTGGCGATCGTACGGAAACTCGTGGAGGCGCACGGGGGTTCGGTGAGTGCGGCGAGCGTCGAGGGGCAGGGTTCGGTGTTCACGCTCCGCCTGCCCGCGAATGCGGCGGACGCACCGGGTCCGGCGAGCGCCGAGGGGCCGACGAGCGCCGTGGGGCCGGCCGACGAGTCCCCGGGCGCCGCCGACCGGGCCTGATGCGATGCCCACAACGTCCTGACAGCTTCTTCATAACTTCGGGCCAGCCTGTCGGCATGCCTCGTGCCCGGGTGCGAACCGGCACCCGGGGACCGACGAGGCCGACCTGGAATGGAGCGATGTCCATGCCCCACCGACTGTCCCTGCGCACCGCTGTCCTCGCCGCTGTCGCGGCCGGCGCGGTGCTCGTACCGTCCGCCTCCGCCTTCGCCGACGCCACGCCCTCGCCTTCGGCGCCGTCCGTGAAGAGGTCCGCGGCAGCCCGCGCGGAGGGCGGCGCCACCGCCGAGCCCAAGAGGAGCGCGCAGCCGTCGGCGGCGCCCCGTGGCGGTGTCGCCGCGGGCGACAGCCCGGCACCGGCCAAGGCCGAGCCCACCGTCAGGCGTCCGGGGGCCGCCGCTCCGCGTGGTGGGGTGGCCGCCGGTGAGCGACCGGCCGGGACGTCCGGCGATCAGACCACCGTTCTGGCCGGATCGGCCGCGGCGGCCCTGCTGGTCGCCGGCGCGGGAACGATCGTGCTGCGCCGCCGCTCCGCCGCGCAGCGCAACGGCTGACCGGCCGGCAGCAGCCTCACCGAGTCGGCTGACTCCGCGGGCCGGTCGACGCCCGTGAGCAGTTGACGCCCCCTCGTGGGGGCGCCGCCCCTCCCGGGCGGCGCCACTGCCGATTCCCGCCCAGACCTGGAGCCCTCATGTTCCGCACCTCGCCCTCGCTCCGACGCGCCGCGCTGCCGCTGCTCGCCTGTCTCTTCCTCGCCGGCTGCTCCTTTGACGCCGCGGACGGCCCGTCCGCCACCGCACCCGGCAGCAGCAGGACCGCCACGGTCGACGCTCCGGCACAGGCCGGTTCGACAGGGGCCGGTTCGAAGAAGTCCGGTTCGGCAGAGTCCGGTTCGGCGGAGGCCGGGAAGGCCGCAGATGCCCCGGCGGCCGCCCCCGTCCGCATCAGCATCCCGTCACTCGGAATCGACAGCGAGCTGATGCGCCTCGGCCTCAACCAGGACGGCACCGTCGAGGTCCCTCCCGCCGAGAAGGGCATGACCGCCGGCTGGTACACCGGCGGCGCCGCTCCCGGCGAGCGCGGCGCGGCAGTCGTCATCGGACACAACAGCACCCGCTTCGGGAAGGCCGTCTTCCACGATCTGAAGAAGATCGCCGAGGGAGCGGACATCGCCGTCCGCAACGACCGCGGCGCGGAGCTCCACTTCCGGGTCACCGCCACCGAGACGGTCGGCAAGAAGGCGTTCCCGACCGAGAAGGTCTACGGATCCACCGGCGCACGCACCCTGCGTCTCATCACCTGTGACGGCGCTTTCGACGCCGAGGGCCACCCGGTGGACAACCTCATCGTGTACGCGAACCGGAGCTGAGGAGTCCCCGCTCCGGCCGCGTGTCCGCGCGACCCGGTGGGCCGCGCGGCCCGTCGCGAACGAGGCGCCGGGCAACCGGCCGGACGCCGGGTCCGGTTCATGTCCTTCGAGGGCGCCCGGAGGACGGCCGGGCACGCCCGGCAAGTCCCTGGAGACGGCCGATGTGTCTCAGCCCTCCGGTGTGTGGGGGCCGGGCCTGGCTCGTCGCAGGGCCAGGGCCGCCAGCGCCTCGGGGGCGCCCTTCGGGCCTCGGATGCCCGGGAAGGCGTTGATGTCGACGACGACGGGCGCCCCCTCGCGGTCCAGCAGGTCGACACCGTAGACATCCAGGCCGAAGACCTCTCCCGTACGGACGGCAAGCCGGGTCCAGTCCCGCGGCAGATCGCGGACCAGCGGCGCGGGCCGCGCGCCGCCCGGCAGCGCGCCCACTGCGGCGGGGCGTACCCCCGTGAACACCTCACCCGCGATCACCCACAGTTTGTGGTCCCAGCCGCTGTTCGCGACGAACTCCTGCAGGACGACGGGCTCGTCGGACCACTTCGACGCCAGGCCCCTGAGCCCGTCCGGGCCGTCCACCCGGGCGACCAGGTCCGCGCGTCGGCTGTGGCGGCTCTTGACCATGAGCGGATAGCCGTTCTGCGCCGGCTCCGCTCCGCCGAGGGCTTCGGACAGCGCGTCCAGGGTCCGTGTCCGGGGCATCGGCAGACCGGCCTCCGCCGCCACTGCGGCGATCCGGCTCCGGTCCTGGCACAGCTCCGTCGCGGCAGCGGAGTTCACCACCCGGGCGCCGAGCGCTTCGAGAGAGCGTGCCAGCGCCAGCGCCCGGGGCGTGTGCGCCTTCAGGAGGTAGACATCGGCGAGTCCGCCCGGGGGCACCGGCCGCGACGGGGACGCGGCTGCGGAATCCGGATCGGAGAATGTCACCTGGTGATCCGCCGCGACCAGTGCGGCGGAGACCGCGGCGAGCAGCGGATGATCGGGTTTGTCGGTCAGCAGACACACCTTCATATCCGGGCGCCCTCGGGCACAGCCGCCACCATGTCCGCTTCGGTGGCGGGACCGAGTCCGACCACGGGATGCGGACGGGACCGCACCTGGGGGCCCTGTGCCGGCACGGAAACGCGCGGAGTGGCAGCGGGCATGCCCGCCCGGCCGGCGCCGCCGGACCTGGCCAGCTCAAGGACCGCTCCGGCCAACCGGGACGCGGCGTCCGGGACCTGACGGAAGCTCGGGAAGTCATTGATGTCGACGATCACGGGACCGTCCGGGCCGAGCACCACATCGATGCCGTACAGATCGAGTCCGAAGACCGCTCCCACCTTCGCCGCGGCCTCGGCCACCTCGGCGGGCAGCGGGACGGCCCGCTCGTCGACCGGCGCGTCCGGGTGGAGCGGGGATCGGCGCACGGTCGCGTGGAACTCGCCCGCGAGACAGTAGACCTTCAGGTCGGAGCCCGCATTGGCCACGTAGGGCTGTGCGATGAGCTGGCCCTCGTCCGGCTGCTCCGCCTCGGCCGTCTCCCCGGGTTCCGTCACGAGCCGTACCCCGCGCCCCGAGCTGCCGTCGGCGGGCTTGACCACCAGAGGGAAGAGCTCCGCGGGCACGTCCGCGAACAGCGAGGCCCTCGGTGCCGAATAGGTGACCGGAACCGGCAGTCCGTGATGGCGCGCGATCACCGAGGTGAGGACCTTGTCACGCACCGCGCGAATGGACCGTGCGTCGTTCACCGTGGTCAGTCCCACCGCCGCCGCGGCCTCCAGCAGGGTGAGTCCGGGGCCGCCGGACACGGTCTTGAGTACCCAGGCGTCATGGGTTCCCGCCCGCACCTCCTCCGAGATCCGCAGGAGTGAGCCGCCGGGGCGCACCACGTCCACCTGGTGTCCCCACGACTTCAGTTGCCGGACGACGTCGAGCGGCATGCCGTCATGCCGGTACAGCTCTTCGACGAGGAAGCAGAGCTTCATCCCAAAACCCCTCGGTGCCCCAGATGATGGGGCACAACGATGCCTCGTGGTGCTCCTTCGAGCACCACCAAAAGGGCAACGCTACGTCACGCCCGCCCCAAAGCGACCTCGGCCGTGGGTTACTGATGGTCTGTTCATCATCCGCCGTCCGCCCGCGACGACCGCGAGGGCGGGAACTCCGCTTCCGGGTCACCGCCACCGGGACAGCGGGCAGGAAGGCATTCGCGCCCCGGAAGGTCTCGTCCTTCTCAGCGTTCCTGGACCGGCTCAGTCCCCGGGACGCCGGTCCAGGCCGGCCGCCCACGCCGTCAGTGTGGCGAAGTCGTCACCGGAAAGGCCGTGTCGGGGGTCGATGCGGTGCAGCAGTGCGGGACCGTCGTGGTGTTCGCGCACCCAGGTGCGGTCCGCCTCCGTGATCTCGTCGTCGACCCAGGCGAACGGCCGGCCCTGCGCCCAATCGACGATTTCCGGCGTCTTCCAGAACACACCGTCGTCCGGCGCGGCCCGCGACGGGGACCAGGCGATGAAGGGCAGTTCGGGAAGTCCCAGGACCGGGGCGATGAATTCGTTGGCTTCTTCCTCCCACGTCGTCGCCCACACCAGGTCGAGAGGAAGCGCCTCCAATGCCGGACCGTGACTCGGATCGAGCCACACCCGGAGCGGTTTCACCGCCTTGTCCGGCATCCCTGTCCCGATGAGCCGCCGCCGCTCGGCGGCCTTCCAGCGAGGCGTCAGGAACCGGTGCGTCTCATAGCCTTCGGGCCGCCGGTACGGCTTGGCGGCATACGGGTTCAGCGGTCTTATGCGGGCATGAGACATGTCCGGCCGTTTCCCGTGGATGCTGGGGGGGAGGGGGCCTGAGCATCGCGGCGGGATGAATCTTCAGCGAGGGGTAGGGCGCGAGGCCGGGCGGGCACAATGACGGGATGATCGGCAACCGGATCACTCATCGCAAGGCGGACGGCGTCCGCATACCCGGTACCTGGCGTCACGCCTTCATTCGCAACGGGGGGACGTTCTTCCTCACCGACCTCGTCATCTACGCCGACGGGCTCATCGACTGCTGGGAGCTGGTCACCGTCGACGAGTTCGAGCAGAAGCTGCACTCCGGATGGGTGGCCACCGACCTCCCGGAAGGCGCCGAGGCATCGGCTCACGGCCTGGCCATGTGGAAGTTCAGTGAGCCACGCACATGGCTCACCCCCGAGCTGCTGCTCGCCGAAGTACGGGACACCATCGACCAGCTGAACGGCCGCCCCGATTCGACCGCGCGGTGCTTGGCCGCCGTCGATGTTTTCCTCGCTGACCGGACCGAGGAGAACCGTGCTGCCGCACATGCCGCCTATCTCGCCATCCCGAAGACACAGCGCCGCTATGCGCTGGGCGACATGGACCGCAAGGACTGGCCGCTCAAAGTGTTGGTTGCCGGGCCGGGCGTCGTACCCGAAGGGTGGTGGTCCGACGAGCCTGTCTCCGAGAAGGACTACGCCGATGCTGTCGCCTACTTCGAGGAGCGGGGCCGGCTGATCTCGGAACGGCCTTCGCGGGTTTCTGCGGATGGGCCGGCAACGCCGCACGCACCGGCGATCCAGCTGTACCACTCGTACCCGCGGCAGCGAGTCGACGACCCGGGTGTGGTGGCCCTTCGCAGCGACTACCCTGCGCCCATCGACATCGACGGCATCACTTACTCGTCGGTCTCCCACGCCTATTGGGCTTTGTCAGTCGCCGATTCCACTGTGCAAGCCGCCGTTGCCGCAGCGGATACCTCATACAGTGCCCGCAAGCTGGCCGCCGCCGCCACTCGGCGCGAGGGCTGGGAGCATGCTCGTACGGCCGTCATGACCACACTCCTGCGCGCCAAGTACATGCAGCACCCTGATTTGGCCGAGATCCTGCTGGAAACCGGCGACGCCACCCTCATCTACGATGACGCCGACTCCGGCTTCTGGGGCGACAACGCTGGCCGCGGACGCAACTGGAGCGGTCGCCTCCTCGAGCTCGTCCGCTCCGAACTCCACTCGCGGCGGGCCGGAATCAGCTAGCCAGGGGGATGGCCTGGCCCTTACTGCCCAGGGCGCATGCGTGCTCCCACTGGGAGCGTGCGGATGTTCCCACTCCCCTCGAGGGCTGCGCGGAGGCGCTGGATTTCGTCGTGCTGTTCGGAGAGCCGGGACAGCGCCAGTGTCTTGAACTCGGCTGCCGCGGAGGCTTCCTGCTTCGCCCGGGAGAGTCGCTCCTTCAAGTCGGCTACTTCGGCTTTGAGACGGTCGATCTGGGCGACGCGTGGGTCTGGCTCGCCAGTGACCTCCCGGGCCCTGCCGAGCCGGTTCTCGAACTCTTCCTTGATATGGGGATAGGTGCGGTACAGCGTTGCTCTAGGGACAGCGGCGAGGATGCTGAGGGACTTGATGTTGCACCACAGGCCCTCGGGGACGTCCCCGGCCATGAGCTGATCCATGGCGGCCTTCAAACGACTCTCCGCGTTGGCTTGGCGGTCATGGGGCACTGGATGTCTCCTCACCGGCTGCTGCGGCGTCGATGGATTCCACGATGCGCATGGATCGCTCGTAGGTCTGCTGAGCGCGTTGACGTTCCGACGCGGACAGCCGGGGATTGCCGAGGAACACGGCTCGGGTCTTCTCGGCGTGGTCGGCCCATGCTTGCCGATGTTGAGGGTGATGAGTGGCTTGGGGACAGCGAGCGGAGTCGCACATGCCGAGCAGAGGCTCGCTGGCATTCGGGGTGCCGGCCATGGTGAGGCACAGGGCCTTGGCTGGGTCGGTGAACCAGCAGTAGTTCGCCACGCCGATGTGAAGGGTCTTCGCCCGGGTCTTGAGGAGTCTCCACACGGCGGTCGTCAGCGACGGTGGCGGGGCCGGGGTCGTGTCCGGCGAGGGACTGGTCCACGTTCTGGAATGCGGTGACCAGGTCGCGTGCGCCTCGGCCGGAGGGGAGGATGCCTTGCTGGAATTCGTGGTAGGCGGCGACTGCGAGCCGGGTGTGTTGAACTTCCTCTTCGGCCCGGACCTCGGCGAGGAACGCGGCCTGGTGGCCGCCCGGCCGGGCTAATGGTGGAGTCGGGTATTGGAACTGTCCGAATGCCTTGGCTTGTCCAGTGCCTGCAGGCCGCGCTCAAGTCACGCTTGCCTCGGGGCAATTCGGGCTAAATCGATTACTTTCGGGCTTTTGATCGCACTAGTCGCCCGTGCGAGCCCGCTGCAGCTTCCTCGGGTTCCGCGGCCGCCAGGCGGGAAACGAAACGATCCCCCTCCAGCGGCGTCCGGTAACCTCCTCCCCGCTTGGTGATCGAGTGTCAGGGGGAAGCGGTGAGAGCCAGTCAACGGGCCGGCGTGAGGGCCATGCAGCGGCGCAACGAACTGCGAGCCGAGGAGTCCCGGCTCCAAGAAGAGCGGCAGAACTTGGGAAGGGCCCGCACCCGCGCCGAAACCTGGGCGCTCACTGCGGCGGCTGCGGTAGGTGCCTTCAGCCTGGCGATCACCGCGTGGGGTACCTACTGGAGCGCCCAGGTAGCGGAAGATCAACTCGAGCAGTCCAAGGAGCAGGACGAAGACAAGACGAAGGATCAGGCGTCGAAGGTGACCTACTGGCTGGAGGACCATAAGTCGGATGACCAAAAGCAGTTGGGAGCGTCCCGGAATCGGTTGGTAATCGTTAACCGATCATTGGACCCGGTGAAACAGGTGGGCTTCCTGTACCGAGTCTATGAAGGTGAAATGCGAGGTAGTGTCCCGATTTTTCGGCACGCAGCCGCCGGGGGCACCTGGATTCCGACTCTCCCGCCCTGCTCGAAGATCGCTGTGGAGTCCACGAGCTTGCTCAATGAAGACGGCAACCCAGTTTCCCGCGTTGCCGTGTTGGACGTCAGCGAGATGACTTTCAATGACGCCAAGGGGGTGGAATGGCACAGAGTCCGAGGCTTACTAGAGAAGGGGAAGCCTGGCAAGACGGGGAAATTTTCGCAAGACCTTCCAGTTATCGGCGATGCTGCGATGATCAACGGAAGGGTCTTCGAAAGCTTTCCCGAGGGGCATCACTTGCCAAATGTCGAACAGCCCGCTATTTCCAACTCCGCGACGACGGCAAAGCCGCTCGATGAATGTGGATCGAAGGACTGATCCGGCAGGATCACGTTCACGGGGTGCCTATATCGAACCGGTTCCAGAGGCGTCCATTTCCGAGGGTTTAATGGTGGAGTCGGGTATTGGAACTCTCAGAATGCCTCGGCCCCGAGGTTATCGTGGGTTGCTGTAAGCCGTAAGGGTTGTAAGGCATGCGGTTGTACGCTGGTCCCCGTCGCTGCGGTTTTCACTCCGCAGCTCAGTCGGCGGGTGCGCAGGCCCTCTGACCAGGGCGGCAAAGAGTTTCGATCGAGACTCTTCGTCAGACAGATGTCCAAACCTGCGAGCGGGCTGCCCTCATGCCTTACAGCGCCCCATGGCCTCTGAGCTGCGCTTTTGGCTACTCAACCCCAGATAACGGACGCAGGCGGTGGCCGAGTTGAAGCAGAAGATGAGCGAGGCAGCGTAAATCTGTCTTCGCACCGCATCGGTTCAGTCTGTGTCGGCCAGCCACTGGTCGATGAGCGCCTTGCCAATCGAATCGACCCGGTACGGGCCGCCGAGAGCAGCGTCCGCCAGCCGCGCGCGCAGTTCCGCGGCCGTGAACCAGCGTGCCTCCACCACTTCCACGTTGTCCACATCGATCGCGTCGGAAAGGGCCTCGGCGCGAAACCCGATCATCACCCCGGCCGGGAACGGCCACCCCTGGGAACCTTGGTAGGTCACCGCACCCACGGTGACGCCGGCTTCCTCCCGCACCTCGCGGCGCACCGTGTCCTCGAAGCTCTCGCCGATCTCGACGAACCCGGCTAGGGTGCTGAAGCGGTTCGGGCCGGATGCCGCATGGCGGCCGAGCAGGCAGCGCCGGGGCGTGCCTGGAAGCTCGACTAGCACGATCACGGCCGGTTCGATCCGCGGGAACAGCAGCTTCCCACAGTTCTGGCAGGTCCGCAGGTGGCCACCATTGTAGGACCGGGCCGGGCCCCCGCAGGCGCCACAAAACCGCTGATTGCGGTTCCAGTGCAGAATTCCCCGCGCGTACGCCAGCAGACCCGCTTCGTCCGGCGTGATGGTGGGAACCATCGCCCGCACGTCCAGCATCCTGTCCGCGCCGGCCAGCTCGACGGCGCTCTCCCGTTCGAGCCCGGACACATCAGCCGCGAACACCGCCCTCTCGCCTTCGAGGCCGAGCAGCACCCGGTCGCCGGCCGCGACGAGGATGTCCCTCGCCTGGGCCAAGGGCAGCCGCAACGGCGTTTCGTTTCGCACCAGGCACTGGTCCTGCCACAGGGGAATGACCTGGGTACTGGCCCTGGTCAGCAGTGCCTCGATCCAGTCCGAGTCTCCCCGCCGATCAACGACACGGTCGAGCCCCAACCCGCTGTAGTACACCGCTCCTCCTGGATCACAGTGTCTGCCTGTCCTCGACACTAGCGGATACGTCCGCCGACACCCTCCGCAGTTAGAACTTGCCTAACATGCCTTACCGGATCAGATCTGGGATGAACTGGCTCGATGGCTTGACAACACTAGATAACCACCGTCACATCCCGCGGTCAGGTCCGTACCAGGGAACGGGGCGATCGTCCGGACTCATGGGCAAGTGTTCGAGATTGACCGGACCGGGGTAGAAATGCGTTCCATTGGGATGGATGACTACCTGCCAATGAGGTGCCGGTAGAGCCACTCGGCGAAGCTCATGGCATGCTCCCAGTACCCGCCTTTGTCCCGGTCGTGTACCACCACGCTCCAGTCGGGCGTCCGTGGGCTGCGGCTGAGGAAGACGTGGAAGCCGAAGTCGGTCGACAAGGCAGGAATCAGAACTCCGCCAGCACCGGTCTCCGGGTGCGGAAGGCCGTCCCAGTCGGCATCGCGGAAGGCTTGCTCGGTCTCCCGGATGTCCTTGAGAAGGTTCCAACGTGTGGTCGCCGGGTGCTTGAAATAGAGGTGGCTGTTGACCGTGATCGGCGCGTACTCGTCGATGAACTCCTTGTAGTCGCTGCGGAGTTCTGTGCCGACCTCCGACTCAAGACGCGCCCAGCTTTCGGGATCGGCGAAGCGTCGGCCTCCCGGCCCAAGCATCGTGAAGACGGCAGACAGATGGTCGGTCATGGGTTGCACCTCTCGTTCGGTGTAGGAATCGCGGCAAGATCAACGTGGCTCTTCACGTCGTTAGCCCCGGAGGGTTTGTTGTTCTTGGGTGCTGGCCATCGGGAACCTCGTTGGTCTGGACTTCGCCCGCCGGAGTGGGGGCACGGCGGCTGGCCTCGGCGGCGTAGGCGGCCCAGTCGCCGGCCGATGCCTTCTGCCACTGGACGGCGACCTGGATGTGGACGCCCAGCATCCGGGCAAGGATGGCGGCGGGGACCTCGGTGGCGAGGGTGAACAGGGCGGTGGAGCGGTCCTGGCGCGGCTGGAGGCCGATCTTCTGGAGGCGGAGGCCGAGCCGGTCGTCACCGATGGGCTGTCCGGGACGGCCGCCGGGGAATAGCCACGGCGCGTCGTCGGGGGCGCCGATCCTGGCCTTGCCGCGCCGGGTGGCGATGAGGTCGCGCACCAGGCCGGCCAGCGGTTCGGGGAGGACGACAGGTGAGGTGCCGAACGTGATCCCGACCTTGTCGTTGTCGAGGTGGACGTCGTCGACCGTCAGGCGGCTGATGGTGGCGATCTGCTGGGCATAGAGGACCAGCAGCAGGCCGGCGACTCGATCCGAGGTCGCCAGCGTGTCGTCGTGCAGGAGGCGCCTGGCGTCGGCCCAGCGCTTCTCGCTGTCGATCGTCCCGCAGGGTCCTGTCCAGCGCACGGTGCCGTAGGTGAGTCCCTTGGCATGCCGGTGCTGGACGGACCACCGGACGAAGTGGCTGGTCTCGTCCCGGTAGGTGGCCTTGGGGTCGGCAATCCATCGCTCCAGGTCAACCTGGGTGCACGTGCCCAGCGTGAGAGCGCTGTCGGACAGCCAGTCGAGGAAGTTCGCTGCTGCGGTGACGTGGCAGCGTACGTTCAGCGCCTGCAGGTGCGTGGTGTGCTCCTGGCCGAGGCGTCGCCGGAGTCGACGTAGGTGGTGCCAGACCGCGTAACCGTGCAGGATCCGGCGCTCGGTGAGATCGGTGCGTGCTTGGAGCGCCGAGGTGATCCACTGGTCCAGGGCGACCAGCCGCTCGTCGCGAGGCGGCAAGGCGCCGGTGGCGACCAGGACGCTGCGGAGATGTGCGAGGACCTTGCTCGCGGGCAACTCGTCGAGCGTGTCGTGGGTGACGGGCCGTTCGTCACGGCCTATCTGCCGGAGCAGGCCGCCGACCTTCGAGCCCGATAGCCAGAACATGGTGCTTGTGGGGCGTTCGGCTCCGGACAGTGCCTTGTAGAGAGGGACGAGGTCCTGCCGGATCGTGCCCGTGTTGCCGGCCAGGAGGTCGCGTACTTGCCGGTCGAGCGCGCATCGCTGGCAGGGACGGGTGCTGAGCTGCCAGGTGGTCGGCAGACGGGGCAGCGGCCCCAGTAGTCCGGGTCCGGGTTGGTGCACTTCGCGCACAGGGGTGCATCCCACGTGCCGCTGCGGACGTGGTCGACGGCTCCACAGCCACTGCAGGGCGCCCACCGCAACTGGCACCGGTTGCACCAGGGTTCGCCCGTGACACGGGAGATCTCACAGACTCCTGTCCGTCCGCAGATGCCGCACTGGGCGGCGGTCCTGGGCCGGCAGTTGGCGCAACGTGGTCCGTCGGGAAGCCGAGCGGCGACCTTCTGGCGGCGCCCGCAGTCGCGGCATTCCTCCAGGTTGACGGGGTCACTGACCAGGCAGTTGGGACACAGCGGCCGCCCCTCGGCGTCGCGGGCAGCGGGCTCGCGGACGGAGCCGCAGCGGGTGCAGGGCACAGCCGCGTTGCGGGCGAAGCAGTTGCGGCAGACCCGTTTGCCGTCGAGCACCTTCGACAGGGACTTGACCTCATGGCAGCGGTAGCAGGCCGGATTGACGACCCTGGTGGCTCCGGCCTGGACGAGTGCGTCGATGAACCGTAGGACGGCGGGGGTTGGGGCGTCGTAGCCAGCACCGGTCAGCAGGTCGGGTTGGGCGGTGATCGCCCAGGCCAGGCGGCGCTGGCCGGCCTTTCGGACGGTGGCGCGGTCGAGCGCTGCTTGAACGGCGCCCGCGTCGAGCGTGGGATCGACCGTGGTGATGAGGCCGGCGAGCGTGGCGAATGGATCGCCGTCCGTATCGGGGCATTTCGCGCACCGGGGGTTGCCGTGGCGGTCGCGGCTGACGACGCGCCGCTGCTGGTGGCAGCCCGCGCAGTCGGCGGCCTTGTCGAAGCAGGGCGAGCAGCCCCGTCGGCCGCCGCTGCGGCTGCCGACGTAGGGGCGTGCGCGGCCGCACTCACCGCAGCGGGGAAGGGCGATGTCCTGTGCGCCGGCTTCGTGAAGGGCCATCAGCAGTCGTGCGACGCAGAACGGTGCCGGAGGTCGTCCGGTCCGCAGCAGTGACGGATCCTCGTGCAGGGCCTGGGCGAGGCGCCGGCGACCAGCCCGCTCGCGCATGACCGTGCAGACGATCTCGCGGATGCGGTCGGCTTCCAGGTGCCGTTCGACGTTGCCGACCAGGCGCACGACCAGGCCGACCGGGTCGGCCAGCACCTCTTCCGAGAGCCCGTTCACCGGTCCACCGGTGCGATCCGTGCCCGCTTGGGCCGCAGGCCGCCGATGCCCTCGGCCGTCGTTCCGCCCGCGGCCGCCTTCTTCGGCCTCTGCGCGGCGCTGGCTGCGGCAACGGGTTCGATCAGGTCGTCCATCGTGCAGTCCAGGATGTCCAGCAGGGCCATGAGGATCTTCAGACTGAGCCGCTCGGGGCGTTCGACGACGAGCCGGTAGACCTGGCTGGAGGACAGGGTGATGCCGCGTTCGGCCAGCGGCGGCAGCAGGTCCGTGGTGGAGAACATTCCGCGGTCCGCCATCAGGTGACGCAGGTGCCAGCGGTAGTCGAGCTTGGCGGCCATCATCGGTCCTTCCTGGTCGGCGCCTCGTCGAACGCCGGGTTCAGTGCCTTGCTCAGAGCAGTGTTCATGAAGTCGTCGCTGACGTGGGTGTAGATGGCGGTGGAGCTATCGCACTCGTGACCGACCTGCTCCTGGATGAACCGCCGATCCACCCCATCCTCAGTCAGATGCGTGACGTAGGAATGTCTCAGCGAGTGGACGACCAATGCCTCGGGGAGCTTGAGCGCCGCGCGGTAGGCGACGAACCGGGCGTTGATCTCCGACGGCTTGACCCGCCCGCCCCGCTCGGTCACCCACAGCGCTGGGTGGTCCTCGCAGCCGAACTGCGGGCGGACGTTCTCCACGTAGTCCTGGACGGCGTCCACCGCCCAGTCCATGACCGACAGCACGTTCCGGCGCCGCGGCGGCTGCCCCTTCTTCGCCTTGCCGTAACGCACGTTCAGCGTGCCGTACCGTCCGAACTGACGGGCTTTCGGATTGCGGCCGAAGTCGGCCAGATCCAGCTTCGAGGTTTCCGTGCGCCGCAGTCCCCAGCCGTAGATGACCTTGAACAAGGTGGCGTCCCGGTAGGCGGCGAGGGCGCCCTTGCGCTTGGACCGCACCGCCCGATCGACCTGGTCGTCGGCGTAGTCGAGGAACCGCTGGAGCTCCTCGCGGGTGAACGGCCGGGCCTCCGGGTCGCCCTCGTAGTCGTTGAGGTGGGCGATGGTGTTCCACTCGTGGCAGATCGCCACCGGGTGGGTACCGAAGGCGTCCTCGCAGGCGACCGCCCAGCCGTAGCGGCCGTCGATGAGGAACTCGGTGAACTGCCGCACGTCGCCCTGGTAGCTGCGGATCGTGGACGGCGCCAGGTGCCGCTCACCCGTCAGCGAGGCCGACCACTCGTCCGTGTGGCCCGGCAACCACGACCACGGGTACTCGTTGGTGAACTCCTGGAAGCGGCGAATCAGCCGCTCCCGCCCGGCGATCGTGTCTTCCTTCAGGCCCCGGGACATCTGCTGGGCCCGCCAGCCGCGCAGCATCGCGTCGACCATCGCGTCCTCCGGACGCAGCTGGATCACCCCCGAGACCAGCTCCAGATGAGCCGCCCCAGCCAGGGCCACCTTCCGTTCTTGCGCCACTCCAGACCATCCCTTCTGGAGGGCAGATCTTGCATCAGACGGGATGTGCCTGGCAAACTGCCTGTTCAGAAGGCCAGTTCGTAGTAGCGTTGGGGTCCGTCAGGCCGTCGCCGTGAACAGGTGACCTGCGGCTTCGCGCCCGTCTGATGCAATTCCCGAGCCTTGGTGTAGCCCTCGGTGGTGGCCACCGAGACGTGCTTCAAGTGCCACTTTGTGGCCAGGAGGCCGTGGGGGCGTTGGGCGATGGACAGAGCGAGGGTACGGCGCAGAGCCCGCGGGTGGACAGGTCCATCGGGGATCGGGGTGAGGCCGAGATGCTGCCCGTGAGGACCGTTGATCCAGTCCCGGAGCGCGGTGTACCGGTTGGCCGAGTTGTTGGCGCCGGGGAAGATCAGGTCCCCAGGCTCCGTGCCGCCGAGGGCTTCAGCGGCTCCGACAGCGCGGTGTACATCCTCGATGACCACCCATGAGTCCGGTACTCCGCCGAACTTCTCACCCTTGACGCGGCGGGAGTCCAGCCAGTGGCGGGAGCCGTAGGTGCGGTCTTCGCTGCGGCGGCAGCCGTGCGTCAGTTCGGCCAGCTCCGAGTTCCTCATGCCAGACAGTGCCGAGGTGAGGTAGTAGGCGGCGGAAATGACGGCGAAAACCGTGCTGTCCAGGGCGAAGTGATTCATCGGGAGGGCCCAAGGCACAGGCTCTTCGTCATCGGCGCGAGGCACCGCTGCCGCGCCACGGCACCACGGGTTCTCGATACCGCAGGCAGCGACCCATGCCTCCAACTGTGGCCGAAGCCTCTCGAGATCCCGTTGGGTGGAGGAGAGCCCAAGGATGTCTTTGGTGAAGGACGTATGGGCGAGTGTGAGGAGTGGGTCGCAGGTGTCCCAACCCGTGTTTAGCCGACGGGAGACGCCGGAAGGGGCAGCACGGGGCGCCGGGGTTCCGGCCGCGATAGACCGCTCGATTTCGGCGATGACGAGCGGGTGGTGCTCGACGCGGAGGGACGACCGGATGCCGCTCCGGCGGGCGATGGTCTGCCGGGCACGGGAGGCTTCCTCGGCCAGGTGGGGGCTGATCGTGTCGATGAGGTAGGAGGCGCCCGCGAGGAGGGGCCGCAGGATGTCGTCTGGGACGGCAGGAGTCTGGTTGGTGTCGGGACGCTGGTATCCGGCGACCTGGGCGGCAGTGCGGTCGCCCCATGGACGGAAACCTGTCGGGTAGGCGTCGGGCAGCAGCGGTGCGTACGCGGCCAGAGCCTGAGTGGTCAGAACGAAACCTGCGATGGTGCCGGGGGTGACCGCCTGGCCGGGGTTGGTGCGGCCGGCGGAGACGACGGGCAGGTAGGCGTCACAGTGCTGCTGGTGGATCTGCCGGAGACTGGTGAGTCCCGCCTTGGTGAGGTGGTTGAACCAGGCTGTGAGGCGGACGAGTTCGTGCCGGAGCGTCTGCAGGGCGAGCGGAGAACGGTATGCCTGCGGGAGGACGGCGACAGACGGATGAGTGGGCACGAGGCGGGCCATCAAATAGGTGCGCGCTACCACTCGACAGGTCGGATTGGTGACCTGAGTAAAGTCCAGGATCTGCTCGCTCCGCGGCCAGGACGCTGGGGCGTCGGCGACGCAGGTCAGGTCCCAGACGTCCTGGTCGAAGTGTGGGTGACGAGTGCCGGGCCGCGTGCGGTACCCAGCAGTCTGGAGAATGTCCGAGCCGGTGAAGGGACTGTTACCGGCGCTGGCGGGCAGAGCGTCGGGTCTGGTCACGGGATCTCCTCCGGTCGCAGGACCGCAAACCCGTTTTCGGTCGCGGACTGGATCGCTGTCGTGTTGAAGCGGGGCAGCAGGTCGGTGCTGAGCCTCTCGGCGTAGGGGCCGAAGATGGCCAGGAACTGCGCGTTCGTCATGTGCCGTTCCTGATCGGCGAAATAGCGTTGGAGACGCAGCAGGTTGGGCAGGTGCCTTGGGGTGAACACGGCGAGTGGACATAACAGGCACACCCAGGGGCGGGCTGGGCAGGCGGTTCCGGTCGGGGCATGGGGGCTGTTGTAGAGGCTGGCGCACGAGGCGACGAACACGTCCTGTTCGCCGGCCAGTAGCCCCTTGATGGCGTCGCCGTCGAGTCCGGCGTCCGCAACGAGGCGAGGGAAGTCGGCAGCGAACCGGGCGGCGTCTCGGCTGGTAGCGATGACCGGTGGTGCGGCCTTGCGGCGAATGTCTCGCTGGGCCTCTTCGATGACTCCCTCGATGGCCTCCACCTGGGTGGGGGTGTGGTGGTGGAGGTAGTGATCGCCTTCGATCGCAGGGGTGTGGTTGGGGTCGATGGTGGTGCGCCCGGTCCAGGCGGAGCGGTCGCGCCTGTGATGACAGGTCGTGCGGATCCTGCCGCCGTGCGGGGCCATAGGCCGGCCGTTGTCGTCGGTCAGGCCGACGGTCTGAGCCCACTTGATCCGCTGCCATGGGGTTCGGGGTTGCCCGGACAGCGCCGTGCCGTTGTAGTTGATCCACATGGAGTCGGAGAGTTCTCCGGCATGCTCACGCAGAGGCGCGGAGTGGGAGAGCCATTGGTCCAGGAGTCGCACGGCGGGGCCGCGCAGGCTGAGCGCTTCGCGGGCGGTCCGACCCTTCCGGTACGACAGCATGCCCGTGGCGGGGCCTGTGTGCGTGAAGTCGGGTACGGCGAGGGCGTCGATACCGTCGGGCACGGCGCCCGTCAGCATGGCCAGACGGAGGTTGTAGACGAGTGCCGTATACCCGGATGGGAACAGGGCGTCGCGAATCTCCAGGACCGCGGTGGTGATTGCCCAAGAGGCTCCAGGGATCATCGCTCGGATCGCGCGAACCGGCACGGGGCCGGTCCTACGGATCAGCCAGGCGAGATTGTCCCGGGTGATGCCGTGGACGATCGGGTTGGCCCCGCGTTCAGCGGATTCCAGAGCCTTGCGGTAGTCCTGCCAGGCAGTGTCGATGGCGCTGCGGGCGGCCTGATCGATGCGCCGCCACTCTGCGTCGCTGTAGGGCCGATGGGGGGTGGAGCCGACCTGCTGGTTGATCGGCCTTCCGTCGAGGTGGGCTTGGACGCCGGCGTTGAGGCTGCCGCCGTCAGCGACGAAGCCGTTGAGGGTGATGCGGCTGTGCCGCTCGAAGGTGAACCCGAACTCCAGCCAGTAGGGCGTGATGCGTGTTGCAGTGAGACCGGAAAGAGGGCCGGTGAATCCGGTCGCGTGCAGGTAGCGGGCGAGGTGCCGGGCGCAGCGGACGGCATGCCGGGCCTCGCGGTAGGTGCGGATCGGGCCGTTGGGATGAGCGGCAGCAACAAGTCCGCGGGCGAGGTCGCCGGCCAGCACATGGTCGGGCAGCTCGTGGAGCATGCCGAGGTAGGGCCGCTGACCCGGGAGCGTGTACTGAACGGCGAGAGGCTGTTGGATTTCAGCAGGCATCGGAGTCCTGGAATTCTGATCCGGCCTCCAGGCGGGCGGCCGGGTCAAGGTCGGCGTCCTCGTATGCCTGGCGGAAGATCCGCTGGGTGTCCAGAAGATGGAGGTACACCTGGGTGGTGGCGACACTGGCATGGCCGAGGAGGTCCCGCAGGATTAGCAGGGGATCGGCCTTGGTGAGGTAGAGAGCCATGGCGTTGTCGTCGCCGGTGTCGAGGACCAGGCGGGCGGCCTGCTGGTAGTAGCCGCGCACCAGCTTTTCCAGGGTGGCCATGGCCATCGTGTGGCGGGTCATGTGGGGGTGGACGTGCGGGAACGCGGGCTCCCACCGGTCTCGGACGCGGGCGGAGGTCCGGCGGAGTGTGGTCGCCCAGTCCAGGAAGGGTGAGCCGTCGGACTGGACGGCGAGGAGGGCGCTCCCGCCACCGGGGCCCACAAGGCGGAGCCTTTCGGCTGGAGTCAGCAGGTGCCAGCGGCGGTAGGTGCCGTTGAGGTAGGCGCCCTCGTATGTTGGGTTCTCTACGTGGAGGGCGTAAGCAGGGCGCCAGCGGGAGCCGTCCACATGGGCGGCCCGCTCCAGAGTCGTGTAGTCGTGGACGCGGGCCAGGGCGTCGTATTCCACCCAGGTTTGTCGGCCCTTGCTGCCCTTGGTGGTCGGAGGTGCGAGCGACAACGGGATGGGGACGGCGGTCCGCTGGCGGGGGAGGGGAGGGATCTCCCACAGCGTGAGGAGCCGCCATTCTCGGAGCCGCAGACCGGTGGAGATCGCAAGCGAACCCCCGGCGACGTTCCTGCCGGTCTCGCGGCCCCGGAACGTGCGGTCGGGCTCGCCGTCCGGGCCGTTGCCCGCGAGAGCGTTGAGCAGCAGATCGGAGTACGGCCGCTCCAGATACTTACGGGTGGCGTGCCGTCTGGCGCCGCGCACGGTGGCGAGGTTACGGGCGGACTCCACTCGTACGCCGTCAGGGCGCAGGTGGGAGCCCACTGCGTAGGAGAACGGGACCTGCTGACAGTGCCCCTCGTTCACGGCCCACTGGTAGAACGCCGCGATGGTTTTGATCGCAAGGTTCCAGCTGGACGCTCCAAGCCGGACCTCCAGCGGGCCGGACAGGCGATGCTCGGAGTACAGGGACAGGCCGTCTCGTAGCCGCTGGCGGTCGGAGAACAGGGCGATGCCATGGGCGGACAGGAATTCGACCCAAGACTTCAGCTGTAGGGCGTAGGTCTTCCATGAGCTCTCGGCAGGGGCTCCGCTGATCGGCAGCTCTCGCAGCCAGCGGTTGATGAACGTCACCGGTCGGAGACCGTTCTCGTCTTCGAAGCGGAGATCATCGTCCACGAGAACCGGCATGCCGTCGCGGTTGAGCGGTGGCGAGGCGAGGTCCCAATCCTCCCCACCAGCTTTGGAGAAGTAGAAGAGAATCACCGTTGCACGGTAGGTGGGACACATTCGGATGTGCCCGATATCGATGAAACTGGCAGCCATGTGATGGTTGTTGATCTGGTTCGACCGTAGCGGTGTCCCAGAGGTGACAGTTTCACTGTCGGCGGCGGTGCCGTTGGCGGGCGCGGCTGCAGAGGCTTCCCGTGGCTTGCGTCTCCGGCAGGTCTGCAATTCGTAGGTCCAGGTGTTGCCGAGGCTCCGGCCACCCCGGCGCATCACCGTGCCTGGATGGACGTGGGATGGCCCTCGGCCTCGGTCGGGATGCATTCCCGTTCGCAGTCATGGCGATCACCGGGCGATCTCGGAGGGCGCTCACCCGCTGACGGCCTTCCAGAGTGAGGCACGCACACGGGCAGGCCATAGCGGGCGTGGGCGGGCTGGCCAGTGAGACAGCGAGACGGGATCGAAGCGCACAGATAAGCGGTCCGTCCACGTCCACCAACAGCACTGGTCCCACCGACCCGCCTGCCCCTCTTCCGGTGCACCGAACGATACCGCCCGGCCCTTGCGGAGAGGTCAGAAGAAGACCCCGCACCTCAGGAGGACATTCGCGTACGGCCGCGCCTCTCCCGTCCGTACCACCAGCCGGGCTCCCGCCGAGAGCAGCTTGAGCTCGTCGTGGGGTACATGGGCGAGTCCGGTCAGGCGGTCGGTCAGGAGCCGGGCGGTCTCCGGGTTGGCCTCCACGACCTCGTGTGCAGCTGTCGCGCCCTCCACGACGAGTTCGTCCAGCAGACCGTCGAGAACCTCGGCGAACGAGGGGACTCCGGCGCGGAAGGCCAGGTCGACGACGCGGGGGCCGGCCGGGATGGGCATGCCCACGTCGCAGATCAGCACTCCGTCGCCGTGTCCCAGCTCGGCCAGGGCTCCGGCGAGGTGGCGGTTGAGGATTCCTGCCTTCTTCACGGGGTGGCGGCTTCCGCTGCGGCCGGGACTTCGTCCGCCGTGGGGAAGGACTCCTGCGCGCCCCGCCGGGTGACGGCCGCCGCCCCCACTCTGACGGCGAACGCGGCGGCCTCCGTGAGCTCCTCCCCCAGGCCGAGCCGCCAGGCCAGGGCTGCCGTGAAGGCGTCGCCCGCCCCGGTCGTGTCCACGGCTTCGACCCTGGGGCTCGGAACGGGTACGACATCGCCGGTACGGCCGTCCGCGACGAGAGCTCCCGCCGCCCCCAGCGTGACCACGACCGATCGGGGGCCGAGACTGAGCAGTGCCCGCGCCCACTCCTGCGGCGTGCTGCCCGCGGACTCGCCCAGCACGTAGCGCGCTTCGTGCTCATTGACCACCAGGGGGTCGCAGACACCCAGCACACGGCCGGGCAGGGGCGCGGGCGGAGAGGGGTTCAGCACCAGCCTGCTGCCGGGCGACATCGCCCCGGCCACCTCGGCGACCGTCTCCAGCGGGATCTCCAGCTGTACGGAGACGACTCGGGCGGCGCCGAGGAGCGCGCCGGCCGCCCGGACGTCCCTGGGTGTGAGCCGGGCGTTGGCCCCCGGCGACACCACGATGCTGTTGTCCCCCGAGGGGTCCACGGTGATCAGCGCCACGCCGGTGGGGGCCCCGCCCACGAGGACACCGGCGGTATCGACGCCCGCCGCCCGCTGTGATTCCAGCAGCAGGCGGCCGTGCGCGTCGTCGCCCACCCGGGCCAGCAGAGCCGTGCGGGCACCGAGGCGGGCGGCGGCGACCGCCTGGTTCCCGCCCTTGCCGCCCGGATGGACGGCAAGGTCGGAGCCGAGCACGGTCTCACCGGCGGCCGGCCGGCGTTCGACGCCGACGACCAGGTCGGCGTTGGCGGAGCCCACGACCAGCAGGTCGTACCGGTCCTGGCCGTGATCGCGATCGCTGTCGTTCATCGTTCCTGCTTTCCGTGGCCGGCCACTGCTCGGGGCCCGCCCGGGCCCCACTCGTTCGCAGTCATCCGCAGTCATCCATGGCCATCTGCGGTCATCTGCGGTCTTTCGCTGTCTTTCGCGGTCAGGAGAAATCGGCGACGTTCTGCTTGGTGACGACCTTGACCGGCACCTTCACCATGCTGTCGACCTTCTTGCCCTCCGCCGCCTTCACCGCGTTCTGCACGGCGATCCGGCCGAGTTCCTTCGGCTGCTGGGCCACGGACGCGTACAGCGTGCCTGCGCCGACCGCCTTCAGCCCGTCGGGAGTTCCGTCGAATCCGACGACGGACACCGACGTGCCCGCCTTGCTGCCGAGCGCCCTGACCGCGCCGAGTGCCATCTCGTCGTTCTCGGCGAAGACACCGGTGATCCCGGGGTGGGACTGGAGCAGGTTGGTCATGACGTCCAGGCCCTTCGTGCGGTCGAAGTCCGCCGGCTGCCTGGCGACGACCTTGATGCCCGGGTACGCCTTGAGTCCCTCGGCGAATCCGGCGCCGCGCTCGCGGCTGGCCGAGGTGCCGGCCGTCCCCTGCAGCACGATGATGCTGCCCCTGCCCCCGAGCCGGTCGGCCAGTGCCTTGGCGGCGAGCCTGCCACCTGCCACGTTGTCGGATGCCACGAGGGTGGCGGTCCGTGCCTTGTTGACCCCTCGGTCGGCGGCGATCACCGGGATGTCCGCCTTGTTGGCGCCCCGGACGGCGGGGCCCGCCGCATCGGAGTCCACCGGGTTGACGATGATCGACTTCATGCCGGAACTCGTGAAGTTCTGGAGCTGGTTGGCCTGCTGCGAGGCGTCGTTCTGCGCATCGGTGACAGTGAGGTCGACCCCGGCCGTCCTGGCCTCGGCCTGTGCGCCCGCCTTCATCTGCACGAAGAAGGGGTTGTTGAGAGTGGAGAGCGACATGCCCACCTTGGTGTTGCCTCCGGAGGAGCCGGAGTTGAAGTAGGACACCCCGCCCACGACGACGGCCACGCACACTGCGGCGATGCCGAACTTCAGCACTCCCGCTCCCTTGCGGCCCGATCCCGGCGACCCCGGCGCGGCAGAGGAACCGCCCGGGGCGGCGGCGCCGGATCCGGCCTTGCGGCGGACCGTGTCCAGCAGCACCGCGAGGGCGATGACGACACCGATGACGACCTGCTGCCAGAAGGCGGACACCGAGAGGAGGTTCAGCCCGTTGCGCAGCACGGCGAGGATGAGCGCGCCGATCAGTGTGCCGGACGCCTTGCCGACACCGCCGGCGAGGCTGGCGCCGCCGATGACGACCGCGGCGATCGCGTCGAGTTCGTACCCCTGCGCGGCCTGCGGCTGCGCGGAGGTCAGCCGGGACGCGAGGACGATGCCCGCGACCGCGGCGAAGAGCCCGGACAGTGCGTAGATCGCCAGCTTCTGCCGCTTGACGCGCAGCCCGGAGAGCCGGGCCGCCTCCTCGTTGCCGCCGATCGCGTACATCGAACGGCCGATGTAGGTACGGGCGAGGACCAGTGCCGCGATCAGTCCCATCACGACCATCACGAGGACGGGGACAGGGAGCCAACCACCGAGCGTGTCGCCGAGCACGGAGACCGGGTCGGGGAAGTCGATCGGCTTTCCCTGGGAGATGACCAGGGACAGGCCCCGCGCGATGGACAGCATCGCGAGCGTCGCGATGAACGGTGGCAGTTTGCCGTACGAGACGAGGGCCCCGTTGACGAAGCCGCAGGCGATGCCGGTGGCGACGGCGAGGACGACGGCCAGCCAGACCGGCAGCCCCTCCGAGGTGGCCGACCAGGCGAGGACCGTCGCGGACAGCGCGGCCACCGAGCCGACGGACAGATCGATGCCCGCCGACACGATGACGAAGGTGACGCCGAACGCGAGGATCGCGGTGACGGCGGCCTGTACACCGACGTTCAGCAGGTTCTGGGTGGTCAGGAAGTCGCCGGAGAGCAGCGACATCGCCACCAGGAGTACGACCAGGGCGCTCAGGGCGCCGTTTTCGAGCAGGAGCCGGCGAACCGTGCGCCCTGCGGCGCCACTGGCGCCCGTATTGCTCTTGAGCGTGTCAGTGGCCACGGGGGCTCTCCTCTTCGTTCACGGTCGGATCCGCCGCCGTAGTCGTGGTGGGCGCTGTCGTGGGGGCCGCGCCGACGGCGAGAGCCATCACCGCGTCCTGGGTCGCTTCGTGGGCGGGGAGTTCTCCGGCGATCCGGCCCTGGGACATGACCAGCACCCGGTCGCTCATGCCGAGGACTTCGGGCAGGTCGCTGGAGATCATCAGAACCGCGTGGCCCGAGGCGGTCAGCTCGTTGATGAGCTGGTAGATCTCGACCTTGGCGCCGACGTCGATGCCACGGGTGGGTTCGTCGAGGATCAGCACTCCGGTGTCGGCGAGCAGCCACTTCCCGATGACGACCTTCTGCTGGTTGCCGCCGGAGAGCGTACGGACGTGCTGGCCGAGACCCGCCATCCGTACGCCGAGCTGTTCGGCGATCCGGGCCGCGGCCACCCGCTGTCCCTTGAGGTCCACGAGTCCGGACCGGCTCGCCGAACGCAGGGTGACCAGGCCCAGGTTCTCCTGGACCGAGGCGTCGAGCACCAGGCCCTGTCCCTTGCGGTCCTCGGGCACGAGGCCGATTCCGGCGCTCATCGCGGCGGTGACGTCGTGCTTGGCCAGCCGCTCGCCGCGTACGTCGACGGTGCCCCCGTCGTAGGGGTCGGCGCCGAAGACCGCGCGGGCGACCTCGGTGCGTCCCGCGCCGACGAGTCCGGCGAGACCGACCACCTCTCCGGCCCGTACCTCGAAGCTGATGTCGTGGAAGACGCCGTTGCGCGTCAGACCGCGCACCGAGAGCAACGGGTCGCCGGTTTCCGGGCGTTCGCGGGGGTACTGCTGGTCGATGCTGCGTCCCACCATCAGCTGTACGAGTTCCGCCTCGGGCGTCGATGCGGGGACCTGGCCGATGGACCGGCCGTCGCGCAGCACGGTGACCCGGTCGCCGAGTGCCGCGATCTCTTCGAGGTGGTGGGTGATGAAGACGATCCCCACTCCGTCCTCGCGCAGCTGCCGCACGATCCGGAAGAGCTTGTCGACCTCTTCCGAGGTGAGGACGGCGGTCGGCTCGTCCATGATCAGCACGCGGGCGTCCAGGCTGAGTGCCTTGGCGATCTCCACCATCTGGAGCCGGGCGATGCCCAGTTCACGGACCTTGGCCTTCGGCGAGACGTGCAGACCGACCCGGTGCAGGAGCACCTCGGCGTCCGACTCCATACGGCGCCGGTCGATCATTCCGAAGCGGCGCGGCTGCCGGCCGAGGAAGATGTTCTCGGCCACCGTCAGATCGGGCACCAGGTTGAACTCCTGGTAGATCGTGGCGATGCCGAGCCGTTCGGCGTCCTGCGCACCGTGGATGCGGACCTCGCGGCCCTTGGCGAAGATCCGTCCGCTGTCCGGGCGGTAGGCACCGGAGAGCATCTTGATGAGTGTGCTCTTGCCCGCTCCGTTCTCACCGAGCAGGACATGCACCTCGCCGCCGCGCAGGTCGAAGTCCACGCTGTCCAGCGCGACCACGCCGGGGAAGGTCTTGCGTACGCCCTCGATGCGCAGCAACTCGTCCGGCTTGCTCACAAGTTGCTCCTCTGTTCCGAAGCGGGCTCGCCGCAGGAACGGCGTACGACGAGGCGGGCGGGAAGGGTGACGGACTGCGGGGACCGGCCCTCGACCATGTCGACCAGCGCACGGACGGCGGCGCGGCCGAGTTCGCCGGTCGGCTGGGCGATCGCCGTGATCGGCGGGTCGGTGTGGACGAACCACGGGATGTCGTCGAAGGCGGCGAGCCCCATGTCCTGCGGGACGCGCAGACCGGCCGCCCGGATGGCGTCCAGCGCGCCGAGTGCCATCAGGTTGTCGGCGGCGAAGACGACCTCGGGCGGCTCGGGGAGCGCCAGGAAGCGTTCGGTGACGCGCCGGCCGCTGTCCGCCTGGAAGTCGCCCTGGCCGATGTAGGCCTCGGGCAGGTCGAGTTCGTACGCACGCAGCGCCTCGCGGAAGGCCTCGACGCGTTCGTCGCCCGTGGTGGTGGCCGCGGGGCCGGCGATGATGGCGAGCCTGCGGTGGCCGAGTGCGTGCAGATGGGCGACCAGGTCCCGGATCGCGTGGCGGCCGTCGGCGCGTACGACGGGGACGTCGACGCCGGGCATCCAGCGGTCCACGAAGACCATCGGCGTACCGCCGCGCGACACCTCGGACATGAGCGGGGAGTCGCCGTCGGCGGGCGAGACGAGGAGCCCGTCGATCCTGCGGTCGAGGAGCGTGCGGACGTGATGGTCCTGAAGCTCCGGCCGCTCGTCCGCGTTGCCGATGATGACGCTGTAGCCGAGGGCCCGGGCCTCCTCCTCGACGAAGCGGGCCAGTTCGGTGAAGTACGGGTTGAGCACGTCACTGATGACCAGGCCGAGGGTGCGTGTCTGATCGGTGCGCAGCGAGCGGGCGACGGCGTTGGGCCGGTAGCCGAGGGCGTCGACGGCGGCGAGGACCCGGGTCCGTGCGTCCGGGCTGACGGAGGGATGACTGTTGAGAACACGGGAGACCGTGGCGACAGAGACCCCTGCCTGAGCCGCGACGTCCTTGATGCTCGTCATGTCCGGACCACCTCCTTGTGGTTTCCGTGAGCCTCGAAACCAGTGGGCCGTAGCCATGGAATCGATTACACGGAAGATTGGAAACGATTACACGGCCGGAAACAAGCCCCCACCCGCCCTCCGAGACCGGATCGTGACGAGCGGCCGGCGGCCGGCGGCAAGCAGTCGGCGATGCCCGGCGAGTGGCGCGGGAGCCCACGGAGGCGAGGCGCCGGCGTCCGGGAGCGGGGCGCGGCGTCACATGCGACACCCCGCATCGACGCGCGGGCCCGGGAACGCGGAATGCCGACCGTGAGGATTCCCGACCGGCACTCGACCGGCTTCCCGCTGCCGGTCCGGTCCGGTGGTCGCAGCCGGTGAGCGCCGGCAGGATCGGGCGATCCGGGCGGCAGGAGCCGGCCGGGCGCCCTGTCAGGGGCGTCAACCGGTCATCGTCGAGCCATGGCTCGGTCACGGCCGTTGTGACCGGACTTCGGCTGTGGCCGCACCCTCCTCGGGCCTGTTCGCAGAAGGCCACCGCCCGGGCCCGGCCCGTCCACCAAGTACACCGCTGCCGGGACCACGGGCCGGGGGTTTCTCCATCCGATCGAGTGCGGTCGGTCGCCCTTCCGTTTCGGTGTGTGCACCCCTGTCCATGATCCGCCTGGCGCCCGGAGGTGGGCGCCCTGGTCATCCAGCCACAGCAGGAACGGAGCGGTTCACATGACTACAGAAGGCGGAGAGCCGGTCGCGTCGGTCACCGACGCGACCCTCGCGGACATCGCTGCCAACGGCATCTGGCGCGGCGCGAGCCTGGACATCAACCCGTCGGTACTCGCCGTCGCGAGGGCCCTGCTCGCGGCGCTCCAGGGGACGGCCCCGGCCGGGGCGCTTCCCGAGGGGCTGCGGGAGCTGGTGGAGCGGGTCCTGGGGCAGGCCGGGGTCGGTTTCCCGCGCATTGCCGTGACGGACGAGATCGGTCTCTCCGCGTTCGCGATCAAGCAGAAGACCTCGGAGCCGCGCCCGGTGGTGATCGTGCCCGCCGGGTGGAACCCGTACGGCTGGATGCCGTTCATGGTGGGATACCTCTCCCTGGCGGCGCGCGGCTACCACGTTCTGGCGTACACGCCCCGAGGATTCGGCGAGCCGGACGGGCCGTTCACGTCCGACGGGTTCATCGGCGTCGCCGGCCCGGACGACTGGGCGGACGGGTCGAAGGTGATCGACCACGCGGAAGGGCTGTTCGCGCCGAGCAGGGTCGGCTTCCTGGGCCTGTCCTACGGTTCCGGGATCAGCCAGCTGGTCGCCGCGCACGACGAGAAGAACCGGGTCGCCGCCGTGGTCGCCCTGAGCACATGGGGCAATCTGGCCACCAGCCTCTACGACAACGGCACCCGGCACGAGAAGGCCGTGGAGCTGCTGATCAACTTCACCGGAGCCGAGAAGGGCAAGGAGAAGGAGAAGTTCGACGACGCGACGTGGCGCATCCTCCAGAACTTCCAGGACGGGCAGAACATGGAGGAGGTGGTGGAGTGGGGCACCGTGCGGTCCCCGGAGACCTACGTGGACATCACCAACGCCCGTGGTGTCCCGACCTTCTACTCGAACACCTGGCACGAGAGCCTGTTCCCCGCGGGTGAGGCGATCGCGGCCTTCGAGAAGCTCACCGTTCCCAAGCACCTGAACCTGTGGATCGGCGACCACGGCGCCCCGGAGGGCGTCGGCATCACCGGCATGCCGAGCGGCACCCCGTTCTGGGGCTACCTCAAGCCGACGACGGAGGCCTACGCCTGGCTCGACCACCACCTGCTCGGCACGGCCAACAAGGTGCCGGACTGGCCGGTGGTCAACAGCCAGGTGATGTTCACCTACAAGACCAAGCCGACCGGAACCGGCGGCGACCGGATTGACGAGGCAGCACGGCGCGAATCGCTCGGTTCCTGGTCCGAGGCCACCACCGGCACCGAGGCCTGGTACCTGAGCGGCACCGACGGGGACGGCGAGGGCACCCTGTCCGACAAGCCGTCCACGGGCTGGAGCCGCGCGTTCACCGCCGGGGACGAGACCACCGCCACCGCCATGGACGACATCATGGAGACCGGCCAGAAGGAGTGGTTCGGCAACCCCAAGACCTACGACCCGGCCGGCTTCGACCGCGACCGGCTCCTTGTCTGGTCCACCGAGGAGCTGGCGGGCGGGCGCCGTATCCGCGGCGCCGCCAGGCTCAGGCTCACCGTCCGCGCCGAGGCGGGCGACGCCGCGACCCTGGTCGCCTACCTCTTCGACGTGGCCCCGGACGGCACCGCCCGGATCATCACCCACGAACCCCTCACCACCACAGGCCTGGTCACCGGCACGGACCGGACCGTCGACTGGACGCTCCAGCCCGCCGCCTACGACCTCGCCGACGGCCACCGCCTCACCCTGGTCGTCAACAGCCGGGACCGCCTCTACGCGTTCACCGGCAAGCAGGACGGCACCCTCACCATCACCTCCCCGACCGGGCACGAGGCCGCCCTGGAACTGCCCCTCGGCTGACCAGCACCCCGGTGACGGCCGGGCGGGCTCGCGTGCACCGGACCCGCCCGGCCGTCCTGCCCGACGACAGCACCCGGCTTCCGACAGGGCAGCACCACCCCCGGCCATGGGCGCGCGATCCGCCGCCGCGGGTCCGTCGCCTTCGCCCGGGACATCGGCATCCGCTACCGCCAGGAACTCCCCGTCCGAACAGCACAAACAGGTCTGGCCCTGTGCGAGCTCGCAGAGGGCCAGATCGTGTCCACCACAACAACAAGGCCGGTCACAGTGACAAGGTGTCTCTGTGACCGGCTTCATTGGGTCGGTTGACCATTGTGTCCGAGGGGGGACTTGAACCCCCACGCCCGATAAAGGGCACTAGCACCTCAAGCTAGCGCGTCTGCCATTCCGCCACCCGGACCAGGTGGTCGGCCCCGGTTTCCCGCGGCGACATGGAAAACAATACCAGGGGTTCTGCGCACCTCTCACCTGCGTTTCCGGTGGTCAGTGCGGCGCGTCGGGTGCACCCGGCGCCATCCGCCCCACCTCGTCCACGCTCCGTGGTCGCAGGCGTACGTTCGGTTCGAGCACAGGATGTGGGCCGCTTGCCCGCGTGCATGAACGGACCGGCCGCGGCACCGGGCCGCCCGGCGGCCCTCCTCGCCGGTCGCGGGGAGGGCCTTCGCGGGCGGGCGGTCCTAGCAGCCCTTGCGGCGCAGGGTGTGCAGGTAGGCGGCGGAGCGGCGGGCCGTGGTGAAGGAGTCCACTATCGGCTGGTCGTGCTCCACCTGCCAGTGGTGGTCGCGGCGGCCGCCGTGGGTCCTGGTGACGGCGGAGAGGAACTTCTTGTAGTCGATGTCGCCGTCCCCGACGTCGACCATGCGGTAGCCGTCGCGGGCCGCGATGTCGTGCTCGCCGTCCTTGACGTGGAAGAGCGGGTAGCGGTCGGGCTGCTTCAGTACGTAGTGCAGCGGGTCGAAGGTGTCGGGGGTGCCGTCGGCCCGCTTGCCGAACCGGAACTGGCCGACGTAGGCCCAGTAGATGTCCATCTCCAGGAAGACCAGATCGGGGTCGGTCTCGGCGAGCAGCACGTCGTAGAGGCGGACGTCGGGCCGGTCCGTGGCGAAGGAGAACTCCTCGGCGTGGTTGTGCTGGTAGAACTTCATGCCGCGCTCCCTGGCCGCGGCACCGTAGGTGTTGAAGTCCGCGGCGGCGCGCTTCCAGGCGTCGACCGTCGTTCCGTAGCGGAACGGCCCCGAGGCGGTGCCGACGTGCTTGAGGCCGAGTGCCTGGGCGTCGTCGAGGACCTTGGTGAGGTTCTGCGCGAAGGTGTAGGCGCCGGCGTTGTTGTCGTCGTAGTAGCCGACGTGGCTGCCGATGCCCTTGAGACCGTGGTCGCGGGTCAGCTGCTTGAGCTGGGCGAGGGTGATGGCGCCGGCCGAGCCCTGGGTGTAGCCGGCGTACTCGACCTCGTCGTAGCCGTACGCCGAGAGTTCGGCGAAGACCTTGTCGAAGCCGAGGGTCGAGACCTTGTCGCGCAGGGTGTAGAGCTGGATCCCGAGGCGGCCCGGCGGCAGCAGGGGGTCGCCCTGGGGCCTGCCCTGGGCGGAGGCGGCCGGGGCGGCGGCGCCGAGCAGGGCGGCTGCGGTGGCTCCTGCGGCGACGCCGAGCATGGAGCGCCTGCTGAGCTTGTGGGCGAGTTCGGCGTCGACGGGGGTGCGGCGGCTCATGGGGGAACTCCTTCTGGGGGGCGGGACGTTGTCAGTGCAGTCCGGCGAGTCGGAGCAGCAGGGACTTCACTTCGGTGGCCCGGACGGGGCCGGTGAACGCGTGGGGGGTGGAGCACAGGATGAGCGGACCTTCTTCGTCGCTCTGCGGAAGGCGGCCGTGGCTGCCGCGAATAGGTGACGGGTCCAGCGGCACGACCGCCATGCGGTAGCGCATGCCGAGCTTCTTGCGGGCGACGGCCGTGGCCGCTTTGACCCGGACGTACGGGTCCTGGGGGTCCAGGAAGAGTTCGACGGGGTCGTAGCCGGGTTTGCGGTGGATCTCGACGAGCTGCGCGAAGTCGGGCGCGCGGGCGTCGTCGAGCCAGTAGTAGTACGTGAACCAGGCGTCCGGGTCCGCGACGGCGACCAGCTCGCCGGAGCGCGGGTGGTCCAGGCCGTGTGCCTTCTTGCCCTCGTCGTCGAGGAGCTGCTCGATGCCCTGGAGGTCCCGGAGCGCTTCGCGGGTGGCTTCCAGGTCCTCGGGGCGGCGTACGTAGATGTGGGCGAGCTGGTGGTCGGCGACGGCGAAGGCGCGGGAGGCCATCGGGTCGAGGTATTCCATGCCGTCCTGGGTGTGGACCTCCAGGAGGCCGGCGCGGCGCAGTGCCCGGTTGATGTCGACGGGCCGGTCCACGCGGGTGATGCCGTATTCGGAGAGGGCCACCACGGTGCGGCCCTCTCGGCGGGCGTCGTCCAGGAGGGGGGCCATGGCCCGGTCGAGTTCGGCCGCGGCCCGGTAGGAGCGCGGGTCGTCGGGGCCGAAGCGCTGCAGGTCGTAGTCGAGGTGCGGGAGGTAGCACAGGGCCAGGTCGGGGTGGCGGGTGTCGAGGATGTGCCGGGTCGCGTCGATGATCCACTGCGAGGAGACGAGGTCGGCGCCGGGGCCCCAGAAGTGGAAGAGGGGGAAGGTGCCGAGTTTCTCGGTGAGTTCGTCGTGGAGGGTGGGCGGCCGGGTGTAGCAGTCGGGTTCCTTGCGGCCGTCGGCGTAGTAGACGGGGCGTGGGGTGACGGTGATGTCGGTGTCGGCGCCCATCGCGTACCACCAGCAGATGTTGGCGACGGTGTAGCCGGGGTGGGCCCGGCGGGCGGCGTCCCAGAGCTTGTCGCCCGCGACCAGTCCGTTGTGCTGGCGCCAGAGCAGGACGTCGCCGAGCTCGCGGAAGTACCAGCCGTTGGCGACGATGCCGTGCTCGGCGGGGGTGGTGCCGGTGAGGAAGGTGGACTGGGCCGCGCAGGTGACGGCGGGCAGGACGGTGCCGAGCGGGGCGTGGGTGCCGGACTGTCCCAGGGCCTTCAGGTGCGGCATGTGGTCGAGGAGCTGTGGGGTGAGGCCGACGACGTCGATGACGAGGAGAGGGGTGGGAGCCGCGGTCCCGGTGGGCTGCTCGGCTGTGGTCATGGGAGCTCCTTGAGGCCGAGGTCGACCAGGAGGTCGCGGGCGAGGGTGAGTTCGGCGGCGATGCCGTCGGCGAGCTGGGTGCGGGTACGGGGCCGCAGCGCGGCCGGGAGCGCCTGCCAGGTGTACGTCTCGACCTCCAGGTGCCTGGTGAGGGGGCGTGCGCCGCCCACCAGGCGGGTCAGGGTGGATCGCAGTACGTGAAGGGTGGAGGTGAGCGGTGGCGCGGGCGGTGTGTGCAGGGGGACGTGGAAGTGGGCGCGCCAGGGGGCTCCGTCCGGCAGGGCCCGGCCGGTGACGGCCTCGTCGAGGTCGTCGGTGCCGCGCAGTCCGGCGGCGGTGCGGGTGCGGGTCTGGTGCAGGAAGCGGGGTTCGGCGAAGGCGGCGAGTGCGGTGCGAACCTCGGGGAGGTGGGGGTGTTCGGCGTGCAGTGCGGCGGAGAGCTGTGATTTGACGATCGGGATGTCCGCGGCACGCAGGGTGTCCAGGGCGGTGCCGGGGTCCTCGAAGGAGGTGGCGAGGTGGCAGGTGTCGATGCAGATGCCGATGCGTGGGTGTGCGACGGCGGTGAGCGGGGCGATCGCGTCGGCGGTGGTCTCGACGGTGCAGCCCGGCTCGGGTTCGAGGCCGACGCGGATGGATCTGCCGGTGAGTTCGGCGAGGGCGTCGAGTCGTTCGCCGAGGGTGGTGAGCGCGGTGTGTACGGCGCTGGCCGCTTCGGGGTCCGAGTCGAAGGGGGTGCGCCAGGCGATCGGGAGGGTGGAGATGGTTCCTTCGGTGGCGTCGTCGGGGAGCAGTCCGGCCAGGAGCCGGGCGAGGTCGGTGGTGTGGGTCAGCCTTTCTGGGTCCGTCCAGTCCGGCTTGTACACCCGGTACTTGACCTCGTCGGCGCCGAATCCCTCGTACGGGAAGCCGTTGAGGGTGACGACCTCCAGGCCGCGGCGGTCCAGTTCGGCGCGCAGGGACCTCAGCTCGGCCGGGTCGTCGACCAGGGTGCGGGCCGCGTCCCTGGCGAGCCAGAGGCCGATGCCGAGCCGGTCGCGGCCGAGGCGCTTGCGGACGGGTTCGCAGTGGTCGCGCAGTTGGGCGCGGACGCCGTCGAGTGTCTCGGCGGGGTGGACGTTGGTGCAGTACGACAGGTGGACGGTGGAGCCGTCGGGGTGGCGGAAGCGCATCGCCTCACTCCCCGCCGCGCAGGACGGAGTTGCCCTCGTGAAGTGGTTCGGGGGTGGCGATGCCGAGCTGGAGCCGGCCGCTCTGCCCGTAGAACTCGACGGGGTTGCGCCAGAGCACCTTGTCGACGTCGTCGTCGCTGAACCCGGCGGCGAGCATCGCGTCGCCCACCTTGCGGGTCTTGAGGGGATCGCTTTGGCCCCAGTCGGCCGCCGAGTTGACCAGGATCTTCTCGGTGCCGTGGATCCTGAGGATCGCGATCATGCGGTCCTCGTCCATCTTGGTGTCGGGGTAGATGGAGAAGCCGGCCCAGCAGCCGCTGTCCCTGGCGTCCTTCACGGTCGTCTCGTTGAGGTGGTCGAGCAGCACCCGCTCCGGGGGGAGGTGGGATTCGCGGACGACGTCGATGGTGCGGTGCAGCCCGGCGAGCTTGTCCCGGTGGGGGGTGTGCACGAGGGCGGGCAGGCCGTGGTCGGCGGCGAGCTGGAGCTGGGTGGCCAGTGCGGTGTCCTCGGCCGGGGTCATGGAGTCGTAGCCGATCTCGCCGACGGCCACGACGGAGTCCTTGACCAGATAGCGGGGCAGGGCGTCCAGGACGGGGGTGCAGCGCGGGTCGTTCGCCTCCTTGGGGTTGAGGGCGAGCGTGCAGTGGTGGGCGATGCCGTACTGGGCGGCGCGGAAGGGTTCCCAGCCGAGCAGGGCGTCGAAGTAGTCGAAGAAGCTGGCGGGCGAGGTTCGGGGCTGGCCGAGCCAGAAGGAGGGTTCCACGAGTGCGCGGACTCCCGCGTCGTACATCGCCCGGTAGTCGTCCGTGGTGCGGGAGGTCATGTGGATGTGCGGGTCGAAGATGCGCATCAGGACTCCTCCGTGGGGGCGGCGGCACCGGGGGTGGTGAGTTCGAGGACGCGGGTGAGGTCGGCCGGGACACTGCGGCCGGCGGCGATGCGTTCGGCGGCGAAGTCGCCGAGCATCCGGGCGAGTTCGGCGTCGCCGCGGGCGCGGCGGGCCAGTCCGTCGACGGCTTCGGCTCCGACCCCGGTGAAGAGGCACTTGAGAACGGCGTGGCGCCAGTTGTGCGCATCGAGATGGGCGGCGGCGTACGGTCCGACGGCCGCGGCGACGAGCCGGGTGTCATTGGTGCGCAGGGCGTCCTCGACGAGCGGGAGGGCGGTGGGGCCGAGGTCCAGCCGGTGCAGGGCGAGCAGGACGGCGCGTCGTTCGGCGGCGGTGCCCTGTTCGTAGAGCCTGGTCAGGGCGGGCAGCGCGGCTCTGGCTTCGATGAGCAGGAGGGCGCGTACGGAGTCGGTGTGTTCGAGTCCGCAGTGCCGGCCGGCCGCGGCGTAGCGCAGTTCCCACGGTGGGGCGGCGTAGGGGCTGCGGGATTGTTCGGTGTCCGGGTGGGAGGCGGCGTGTTCCGCCTCGGCGAGTGCCTCGTCCAGCCAGGCGCGCGCGGCTCCGCCGAGCTGTGCGTCGAGCTCCTCGCGGGTCAGCAGCGGGGGGTTCGTCGGGGACATCGGCATGGTGTCGCTCCCTTCGGCGATTCAGTGGCTCGACGGACCGTGCTTGCGGAGGAACTCGATGGAGGTGCGGGCGAGTTCGGGTCCGGCGTGGGAGTGGCGGGGCAGTTCGACGACGGTGAGGCCCCGGTAGCCGGTGTCCGAGAGGGTGTCTAGTGCTTCGAGCACGGGCGGGAAGTCGATCTCGCCCTCGCCGAAGGGGAGGTGTTCATGGACGCCGCGGCGCATGTCCTCGATCTGGACGTGGCGGATCCAGGGGGCGGCCTCGTGGACGCAGTCGACCGGCATGGCGGGCTCCAGGCACTGGCAGTGGCCGATGTCGAGGGTGAGTCCGAGCGGCGCGGGATCTGCGCAGAGGACACGCAGGTGATGGAAGTCGGCGAGTGTGGCGAGGAGGTGTCCGGGCTCGGGCTCGATCGCGAGCGGAATGCCGGATCGGTCGGCGGCCTCCAGCACCGGGGTGAGGGAGCCGGTGAGCCGTTGCCAGGCGGTGTCGGGGGTGGTGTCGGGCGGGATGACGCCGCTGAAGCAGTGCACGGCGTGGGCGCCGAGGTCGGCGGCGATGCCGACGGCCCGGACGAGCAGCCGAGTGCGGGCGGCGCGGGCCTCCGGGTCCGGGTCCAGGAGGGAGGGGCCGTGCTTGCGGCGCGGGTCGAGGACGTAGCGGGCGCCGGTCTCCACGGTGACGCCGAGCCCCAGCTCGTGGAGCCGGGCCGCCACGTGGGCGGTGCGGGCGGCGAGGTCCGGGGCGAGGGGGTCGAGGTGCATGTGGTCGAGGGTCAGGCCGACCCCGTCGTACCCGAGGTCGGCGAGCAGCCCGAGGGCGTCGTCCAGGCGGAGATCGGTGAGCCCGTTGGTGCCGTAGCCGAGGCGGATCGTCATGTCGGGCTCACCTTCCGGGCGAGGTTGCGGGCGATCGGTACGAGTCCCATGACGGCGAGCGCCGTACCGACCGCTCCGGTGCGGGCGGCGAGGACGGCCTGGAGCGGGATCATCGCCCGGATGCCGCCGCCGACGGCGCGCTGGGTCAGCGGCGGGGAGGGGTTGAGCGCGGCGTGCAGCAGCGGGACGGCGGCGGTCCGGAGGTAGGAGCCGGTGAGCGCGGTGCGCACGAGGCCGGGAGCGGTGACGGCGAGGGCCGTGGGTGGGCGGTGCGCGGGGCGGGCCCGGTCTTCGCCCCGTCCACTGCGCGTGCGCGGGGCCGCGGCCGGATCCCCGCGCCGCTCATGACGCGGCTGCACGGTCCTCCCCGAGGCCACCTCCCGTTCAC
>NZ_JBCEWQ010000077.1:0-40912 GCF_038448545.1 Streptomyces sp. CLV115 | reverse complement strand
GCCCCCGGCCCTCTGCCCCCGGTCGCCGTCTCAGTAGGGGTGCTTGTTCACCCTGTCCGCCCAGGCCCGGTACGATGTGTTCCCCAGTTCGGGATGGATCTGTTCGAGTGTGATGCTGCGCCGGTCCGGCGGCTTGGCGAAGTCCTCGTACTGGAAGGCGTCGTCGAAGCCGATCTCCTGGGTCGCCTTCCAGTCACAGCTGTAGTAGACGGCGCCGATGCGGGCCCAGTAGATGGCGCTCATGCACATCGGGCACGGGGCCCCGCTCGTGTAGATCGTGCACCCCTGCAGCATCCGGGCACGCTCCGGCACGGCATCGGGCGAGCCCTCGGGGCGCGGCACCAGTTTGAGCGTGTACCGGTCCAGGTAAGCCTCGGAGATGCTGGGGGCCTCGGGATTGAAGACCTGGATGGCCTTGCGGATGGCTTCCACCTCGCCGTGAGCGGTCGGATCGGCGGTGAGCAGTACCCGGTTCTGCCCGCGCGCGATGATCTCGCCCTCCTTGGTGATCACCGCGCCGAACGGCCCGCCCCAGCCCTCCTCGACGGACTCGGTGGCCAGCCGCACAGCCTCGGCCATGAATTCCTTGTGCCCCATCACGGCACCCCTCTTCATCCGGCGCTCGCCCTCCCGGCGCGACCATCCTTAGGGGATTAAAATCACCCTATTTGTCCGATAACTCCCTTTAGAACTAGACTACTCCGCATGAGTACCCGTGCAAGCCCCGGCCCCGACTCCGGCCCCGGTGGCAGTGCCACGGTCGTCATCTCCCAGCGAGTCCGGGCGGGCCGGAACGACGAATACAGGCGCTGGCAGGAGAAGACCAACGAAGTCGTGCGGGGTTTCGACGGGTTCCAGGGGACGGAGATGTACCCACCGGCTTCCGGTGACGAGAACGAGTGGGTCGTCGTATTCCGCTTCTCCCGCCTCGAACAGCTCACCCGCTGGCTGGAGTCGGCGGCACGCCGGCAACTCCTCGACGAGGGTGTTCCGTTGTTCGACGGGCCCGCCACACAGGAAGTGCTCTCCGGCGGGACGCCCACCGACGATGTCGTCACGGCCGTGGTCTCTCACGACGTGCGGCCGGGGCACGAACAGGACTTCCTGCACTGGCAGTCCAAGATCCTGAAGGAGCAGGAGAGGCAACCGGGTTTCATGGGGTCCGAGTTGTTCAGACCGGTGAAGGGCATCCAGGACCGCTGGGTGGTGGCCTTCCGGTTCGACACCCGGGAGCACCTGGAGACATGGCTCGCGTCCGACGCCCGGCGACGGCTCGTCGAGGAGGGGCGCGGCCATTTCGAATCCTACGACGTTCGCAGGATCGGCTCGGCGTTCGGCGGCTGGTTCCGCTTCGGTCCGGGCCCGCAGGAGGGCGTGCCGCCCAACTGGAAGCAGGCCATGTCCGTGGTGCTGGCGCTGTATCCGACGGTGATGGTTCTGGAGCTGACGGCAGGCGACAGGTTCAAGGATCTGGGGGTGCCGGGGTACATCGCGCTGTTCCTCAGCAATGTACTGAGCGTGAGCATCCTGACCTGGCTGCTGATGCCACTGGTCAACCGGGCACTCGCGTTCTGGCTGCTGCCCGGCCGCGCCCGGTCGGTCCGGGTCCACGTGGCCGGAGCGGCTGTCGTGACGCTGTGCTACCTGGTGATCATCACCGTCTTCGGCCTGACCACCGGCTGACCGCGGCGCACGGAAACCGGCCCCTCCGTACCGCAGCCGCCTCGGCCCACGTTCTTGTTGACACCCCTCCGAGGCAGGCCCTAGGTTTCGGTAAGCGCTTTCCAGCCGCACCCAGGAGATCTCGGGACATGAGCAGTCCACTGCGCATCACGCACGCCCACGGTGACCGGATCACGGTCACGGAGGAGCGCGGCGGCATCGATCTGATCAGCTACGTCTACCGACCGGAAGCGGCCTGGGAAGCCCCCAAGCCGTACATCCATCCCATGCGCACACTTTCCGACAACGTTGTCACCGACTACCGGCCCAACGATCACCGCTGGCACAAGGGCCTCCAGATGACGGCCTCCCACCTCTCCGGGCAGAACCTGTGGGGCGGCAACACCTATGTGCACGGCCAGGACTACGTGCCGCTGCCCGAGCGGGTCGGATCGATGGCGCACCTCGGATTCGACGAGGTGACGGCGGACGCCGGACGCGCGGTCATTGCGGAGCGGCTGAGCTGGCGCCACAACGACGGCACGCACTGGGCGGACGAGCTGCGCCGGGTCGAGCTGCACGACGTCGAGCACGCCGGCTCCGGATCCGCCGCCGGCGACGCGGGCCGCGGCGGCAATTGGACACTGACCTGGTCCAGCGCGATCACCAACCGGCGTACCGAGCCGCTGCTCTTCGGCAGCCCGACGACCCACGGCCGGGAGGCGGCCGGTTACACGGGCCTCTTCTGGCGCGGACCGCGTGCCTTCCGCGGCGGCCGGATCCTGGGCCCGGACGGGGAGGGCCCGGGGCTGATGGGGACGCAGGCCCCCTGGCTGGCGTACACCGGCGAACACGACGGTGCCGACGGGCACGCCACGCTGATCTTCCAGCACGCACCGGAGAACGATCACACGGGAGCGGGCGGCACCCACCCGGCGCACTGGTTCGTCCGCGACGAGCCCTTCGCGGCCGTCGCCCCCTCCTTCGCCTTCCACGAGGAACTGGAGCTCGCCCCGGGCGACACACTGTCCCGCCGCTACCGGGTCACCGTCGCGGACGGTGTCTGGGACCGGCAGCGGATCGCCGATCACCTGGCGGCGCACCCGTGGTGAACGAGGACAAGGACGGCCCCGGCCTGTACGTGGAGCTGCCGCTCGACGATGCCGGCCGGGCCCGGCTGCGCGGTCTCGGGACCGGGCCGGTGTGGTTCGCCGAACCGGGAACCACCGCCGCGGCGGACGCCCGGGCGCTCGCGGGCGCCGGCATCGCGCTCGGCAATCCCCGGGCGGCCTGGGTGGCCGAAGCGTCCCGGCTCCGGTGGCTGCAGCTCGCCTCGGTCGGGATCGACGGCTATCTCGGCCTGGACTGGCCGGTCCTCGGCCACCGGCTGACCGTCACCAATCTGGGTGACCTCTTCGCGGGACCGGTGGCCGAGTCGTGCCTGGCGGGCGTCCTGGCGCTGTACCGCGGCATCGACGAACTCGCCGTGCTGCGTACCCGCGGCACCTGGGCGAAGCCCGCCGTCCGGCCGCGGCTGCGGCTGCTGTCCGGATCACGGGTCCTGGTGCTGGGCCGGGGGTCCATCGCCCGGAGGTTCGCCGAGCTGCTCGGACCGTTCGGCTGCCGGGTGTCGTACTTCGCACGCGGCTCGGGCGACATCCGCACACCGGCCGGACTCGACGAGCGGCTGCCCGGCTTCGACGTGGTGGTGGGGCTGCTGCCCGGCACGCCCGCGACGGACCGGCTGCTCGACGCGCGCCGGCTCGCGCTCATGCGGCCGGGGGCCGTTCTGGTGAACGCCGGCCGGGGTTCGCTGGTGGACGAGGAGGCACTGGTCCGCGAGCTGTCCTCCGGGCGGCTCGGCGGCGCGGTGCTGGACGTGACGGGGCAGGAGCCGCTGCCCGCCGGGCATCCCCTGTGGTCCTGCCCGAGCGTCGTCCTCACCCAGCACACCGCGGGTGGCTCCACGGACGAGAGCGCGCGGGTCGTCGACCTGTTCGCCGACAACCTGCTCCGGTTCGGGGCCGGTGAACCGCTGCGCAATCCCGTGCGGTGGACCAGAGGATTCTGAGGACGCGACCGACATGCCCGAATCAGCTTCCGCGCACCCCGGTGCGCTCGTCGACGACAAAGTGCGCATCGCGGCGCTCCGGCCGGTGCTGCTCAGTGCGCCGTACGCCGATCCGGAGAATCTGGAGGTGCGCGTGGCGCTGCCCACGGGGTGGCGCACGACGGGGCTGGTCGAGGTGACCCTGGACGACGGGACGACCGGTCTCGGCGAGGGGTATCTCGCCGTCTTCGCCCCGCAGGTCTTCGTCTCGACGGTCGAGCTGCTCGCCCCCTACCTGGTCGGACGCCCGGCCGGGGACCTGGCCGGGCGCTACCGGGACATGGTGCACGTCACGGGGTACTGGAGCCTTCAGGGGGCCGCCCGCCATGTCGTCTCCGCCGTGGAGGCGGCCCTGGTCGACGCCCTCGGGAAACGGGCCGGCGTGCCGGCGTACGAGCTGCTGGGCGGCCGTCGTACGGACCGGATCCGGCTCTACGCCAGCGGGGGCGACTCGACGTCGCCGGCCGCGATGAGCGCCGAGATCTCCGCCGTCGCCGCCCTCGGGATCGACACCTTCAAGATCAGGGCACGGGGCCACGAGGCGGACAAGGCGGTGTGGACGCTTGAGCACGCGGCCCCGCACGGTGTCGGGATCGCCGTCGACATGGCGCAGAATCTCCATGACCCCGGTCAGTCGGCGGCGGACGCGCTCGCGTTCCTGGCCGCGGTGCGGGCCGGCACGCGGCGGCCGCTGCGTTTCCTGGAGGAGCCGCTGGGCCCCGCCCGCACACATGAGTACCCCGCGCTGCGGCGGGCGGCCGGTTGCCCGGTGGCCGGCGGGGAGACCGTCACCACCGCGCGAGAGCTGCTGGAACGCATGGCCGCGGGTTGCTACGACATGGTGCAGCCGGACGCGACGGTCGTCGGCGGGCCGGTGCAGACACTGGCCGTCTTCGCGGGTGCCGCGGAACACGGCGTCGACCCGGTCGTGCACTGCTGGGGCAGTGCGGTGTGCCAGGCGGCCAACTACCACGCCGCGTTCGCCGGTGGCGGCCGGCTGGCCGAGTGGCCGATGCCCGCGTATCCCCTGCGGTCCGAGCTCCTGGTCGAGCCCTTCCGCATCGAGGCGGGCCACCTGCTCGCTCCGCGGGCGCCCGGGCTCGGCGTCCGGCTCACCCCGCAGACCGAGCGGCAGTACGCCTTCCGCGGTGATGCCGTCTACCGCTGCCTGGCCACACTGCCACCGGCCGCGCCGGGCCGGTGGCGCACCGGCTGACCGGGCGGCCTGGGCGAAAGCGTCGACGGCGGGCCGGGTCCTCTTGCCCACACAATGGGAAAACGCTTTCAGTGCGGCTATCGTAGCCCTATGCAGAGCCAGGTCAATCGACGTTCCGCCCGCCCCCGCCCGTCGTCCGCCGTGACGCTCCAGCAGGTCGCGCAGGACGCCGGGGTCTCTCTCGCCACGGCGTCGCGCGTCCTCAGCGACAGCGACCGCAACGTGACCCAGGAGCTCCAGGAGCGGGTCCTGGAGGCGGCCGCCCGGCTCCGCTACGTGTCCAACGCGCCCGCCCGCGCGCTGGTGCAGTCCACGACGTCCATCGTCGGCCTGGTCGTGCACGATGTGAACGACGCCTACTACTCCACCATCGCCGCCGGCGTCATGGAGGTCGCCCGTGACCACAAGCTCCTGGTGATGCTGGCGGGCACCTTCCACGAGCCCGGGCTCCAGGCCGAGTACGTCGCCCGGCTGCGGGCGCAGCGGGCCCGCGCCGTGGTCCTCGCCGGATCGGGTTTCACCGGTGCGAACGCCGCGCTCGCCCAGGAGCTGGAGGCTTTCACGGCACAGGGCGGCCGGGTGGCCGCGGTCGCGCACCAGGACCTGCCGGTGGACACGATCGTGCCGGGCAACCGCGAGGGCGGCCGGGCGGTCGCCGAGCACCTCGCCGCGCTGGGGCACACCGAGATCGGCGTCATCTGCGGACCGCTGGCCCTGGTCTCCGTGCAGGAACGGCTGCACGGCTTCCTGGAACGGGCCGCCGAGCTCGGCGTCGTCGTGCAGGAACACCACCGCGTCGAGGCCGACTTCACCAGGGAGGGCGGCCGGGCCGCGGCGGTGCGGCTGTTCCGCAGGTCGCCTGGGATCACCGCGCTGTTCGCGCTCAACGACGCCATGGCGCTGGGGGCGCTCGCCGCGCTCCGTGACGACCTCGGCAGGGGCGTTCCCTCCGACGTCTCCGTCGTCGGCTTCGACGACCTGCCCGTGGCCTGCGACGTCACCCCCGCGCTCACCACCGTACGGCTGCCGCTGGAGGAGATCGGCCGCCGGGCACTGCTGCTGGCCCTCGGCGACGCGACGGCCTCGCCGCGCACGCTCGCCGTGCCATCGCGCCTGGTGGTGCGGGCCAGTACGGCTCCGCCACCCCGAGCGACCGGCTGACTTCCTTCCCGGCCACCGGGTCATCGGGAACAGCAAGTTGACGCATTAAAGAGGCGGATCCCCGGCTTGATGCACCAAGTTGCCGATCCTTTCCCTGCAACCCTCTTGAAATAATGCATTAACCCCCTCCACACTGAGGTCAACGCCGATTGACGCGTCAAATCCGAGAGGGTGGTGGCTGGATGGGTACGTCCGGGCCCAAGTACCAGCGCATCAAGGACGAGTTGCGGGCCGAGGTGGCTCGTGACGAGTACGAGGCCGGTGCTCCGTTCATCACTCAGAACCAGCTGCGCGAGCGCTTCCAGGTCAGCTCCACCACCGCCGTCCGGGCGCTCAACGACCTCGTTGCCGAGGGGCTGCTGGTGCGGCGGCGCGGCCAGGGGACCTTTGTCGCCGACGCCGGTGACCGGGCGGCCGCGGAGCACTCACCGGCACACCGGTCCGGGGTGGTCGCCTGCATCATCAGCGGCCAGGGGCCCTACCAGTCGGAGGTGCTGCGCGGGATCGAGTCCGGTTGTTCGGAGCGCGGGATGCGGCTGTTCTTCTCCGACTCCGCCGTCCACATGACCGAGACCGGGCACGCCTCGCACGACGCCTCGCTGGACCGCCAGGACCAGGCGTTGCGCCAGGCCGTCGGGGACCGGGTCGACGGCATCATCCTCTACCCCGTCCAGGGCGCGCCCGATCTCGACGTCCTCGACGAGATCAGGCGCCTGCGCATCCCCATGGTGCTGGTCGACCGGTATTTCCCCGGCCTCGCCGTCGACGCGGTCACCGCCGACAACTACGACGTCGGCTACCGGCTCACCGAACATCTGCTGGCCGACGGCCACGAGCGGATAGCGACGCTCTGGGGCGAGACGCAGTGCACCAGCGTCCACGACCGGATGACCGGGCACAAGCAGGCGCTGCGCGCCCATGACCAGCCGCTGCTCCCCCAGTTGACCGCCCTGCGCTCGTACACGGCGCTGTCCGAGGACGAGCGCAAGCAGTTGCTGACCGACCTGCTCGGCTCGCCCGAGCCGCCGACCGCCCTGCTGTGCGCGCACGGTTTCGCCGTCGCCACCGCCGCCGCCGATCTGGCCTCGCTCGGCATCGCCGTGCCCGACGAGATCGTGCTGGCCGGGATGGACGACGCCGGACCCTACGACCTGCTGCCGCTCACCAGCTTCGCCGCCCGGCTCCCCGCCAGGGAGATCGGCCTGCGGGCGGTCGAGCAACTGGTCACCCGGATCGCGGAGCGCGCGGCGGGCGAGGACCCGTACCGCAGCGCCGAGCAGATCGTGCTCCCCGTCCGGATCAGGACGCGCGAGTCCGTGCCGGTCCGGCTCCGTACCGTCGCCGCCCGCCGGCCCTGAGGGAGGAGACTCCTGTGTTCGCCGCCCCCACCCCCCGTACCCGCGAACTCGGGACCGATGTCCTGGTGGTCGGTGCCGGTCTCGGTGGTCTAGCCGCCGCGCTGACCGCCTCCCGGTTCGGACACCGCGTCGTACTCACCGAGGCGACCGACTGGCCCGGTGGCCTGTTCACCGCGCAGGCCGTGCCGCTCGCCGACGGCCACCGCATCGAACTGGACCCCGTCTCCCCCGGCTACCGCGATCTGCGCGAGCGGATACGCGACTTCTACCGGCGCAACTACCCGCTGTGCCCCGAGCCGTTCGCCGATCCGCTGCTCGATCCCGGCCTCAGCACCACCGGCCATCTCAGCCACGAGCCGCGCGCCGCACTCGCCGTCGTCCAGGAGCTGCTCACCCCGCACCTCGCCTCCGGCAGGCTCACCCTGCTGCTCGGCCACCGCCCGGTCGCCGCCCAGGCGGACGGGGACCGGGTCACCGCGGTGACCCTGGCGGCGGCGGACGGCGAGCCGGTGACGGTCAGCGCCCCGTACGTCGTCGACGCCACGGACCTGGGCGAGCTGCTCGGCCTCGCGGGCGTCGAGCACGTCACCGGCGCCGAGTCCCGCGAGGAGACCGGCGAGCCGCACGCGCCCGCCGTCGCCGATCCGCTGGACCAGCAGCCGGTCTCCTGGGTCTTCGCCCTGGACCACCGCCCCGGCGAGGACCACACGGTGGACCGCCCGGCCGGCTACGACCGGTGGTCCGAGGCCTTCTCCTGGGACACCGCGGAGCCGGGCGGCGGACCGGCCCGCTCCGTGCCGCTGTTCCTGCACGAGCCGGACGACGTCCCGCCCTGGGCCGCGCCGCCCAACGACCGCTGGCACCAGCTGCGGGCGCTGGCCCGGAGCCGCTACCTGCCGGGCACGTTCGACAGCGACATCACCCTGGTCGACTGGGAGCAGACCGCCTACAGCCGGCTCCCGCTGACCGGTGCCGGCGACGAGGTACGGGTCCGGGCCGAGCAGGAGGCGCGCGAGCAGGCCATGTCGTTCCTGCACTGGATGCAGACCCGCGCGCCCCGGCACGACGGCGGTCACGGCTACCCCGAGCTGCGGCTCAGGCCCGATGTCACGGGCACCGGGGACGGGCTCGCCAAGGCCGCGCACGTACGCGAATCCCGGCGCATCCGGGCCGAGTTCACCCTGCTGGAGCACCATCTGACCGCCGAGGCGCGGGCCGGGGCGCCGGGCGCCGAGACGTTCACGGACAGTGTGGGCACCCTGCGCTCCCGGATCACCCTGCACCCCGGGGCGGGTGGCGGCGCCGGACTGGACCTGGAGTGCCTGCCGTTCCAGCTGCCGCTGGGTGCGCTGCTGCCGGAACGGGTGGACAATCTGCTCCCGGTCGGGCGGAACATCGGCGCCACCCATCTCAGCGCGCCCGCGCTCGGCGGGCACGCGGGCCAGTGGAGCATCGGTGAGGCCGTCGGCGCACTGGTCTCCTACTGCCTGGAGCACCGGCTTCCGCCGCGTGCGGTCCGCGCGGGCGAGCACCGGCTCGCCTCCTTCCAGGACCGGCTGAGCTCCTCGCTCGGTCTCGCCCTCGACTGGCCGGACCGGCTCCGCACCGGGCCCGTGACCAGTGCCGGGGCGCTCTACGCCACGCTCTGACCCCACTGCCCTTCCCTCGGGAAGGGCACTTTCCCGACCTGCTGGAAAACGCTTACCAATCCCGGCGGCTCACGCCCTCAGCCTGGACGGCCCTCTGTGACTGTGACTCCCTACCGTGTACTGCTCGTCGGCGCGGGCAACATCGCCCGTGCCGTCCACATGCCGGCGTTCCTCGAACTTCCCTCGGACTTCACGGTGATGGGCGCCGTGGACGCCGATCCCGCGACCGCCCGTTCCTTCGCCGCCGACTTCGCGCTCCCCCACCACTCCACCGATCTCGCCGCCTCGCTGGGCGAGGTCCGTCCCGATCTCGTCGTCATCGCCTCGCCGCCCATAGCCCACCGGGAGCAGGTCGTCACCGCCCTGACCGCGGGGGCCTGGGTCTGGTGCGAGAAGCCGCCCGCGCTGAGCCTGGCGGAGTACGACGCCATGACCGCCGCCGAGGGCGAGCGCGGACCGTACGCCCCGATCGTCTTCCAGCACCGGTTCGGCTCGGGGGCCGAACACGCCAAGGCGCTCATCGCCTCCGGGGAGCTGGGGGCGCCGCTGGTGGCCCACTGCCAGACCACCTGGTACCGCGACGACGCCTATTACGCGGTCCCCTGGCGCGGGAAGTGGGCGACCGAGGGCGCGGGCCCCGCCATGGGGCTCGGCATCCACCAGATCGACCTGTTGCTCGAACTGCTGGGTGACTGGGCGGAGATCCGGGCCATGGCGGGGAGACTGGCCCGTGACGTCGAGACCGACGACGTCACCACCGCCACCGTGCGCTTCGCCTCGGGCGCGCTGGCCACCGTGGTCAACAGCGCGCTCTCGCCCCGCCAGCTGAGCCATCTGCGGATCGATCTGCGGGACGCCACCATCGAGCTGAACCATCTGTACGGGTACGGCAACGGCGACTGGACCTACACCCCGGCTCCGGGTGTCGAACCCGGCCGGGCGGCCGGCTGGGCCTCCCCCGCCGAAGACGTCCCCAGCTCGCACGGCGCCCAGCTCCGCTCGCTCCTGGCCGACATGCGGGCGGGACGGCGGCCCCGGGCGAGCGCCGGGGACGGCCGCCGCTCCCTGGAGCTGATCACCTCGATGTACAAGGCCGCGCTCACCGGCCGCCCGGTCCTGGCCGGTGAGATCGGGCCGGGCGACCCGTTCTACACGGCGCTGCACGGCTCCGTTCCCGGCTGGGCCCCGCAGGGGTCCGGGCGATGACCGACCGCCCGGACAGCGGCGTGGACCGTGCCCTGCTGCTCACCTTCGACGACCGGCACGTGCACGAGTGGGCCGCGGCCGCGCCGCTGTTCACGTCGTACGGCGCACGGGTCACCTTCTTCGTCTGCGAGCCCGACCGGCTGGACCGGGACGAGGTACGGCTGCTGCGCCGGCTCGCGGACGACGGTCACACCGTCGGCTGCCACGGCCTGCGGCACGAGCGCGCCCCGGAGTTCGTCGCCGCGCACGGCGCGGGTGCCTATCTCGACCGGGAGGTGGTGCCCGCCCTCGACGCGCTGCGCCGCCTCGGCTTTCCGGCCCGCAGTTTCGCCTACCCGTGCAGTGCCCGTGACGAGGACACCGACCGGCTGCTGCTCACGCTCTTCGACCGGCTGCGCAGCGGGGTGCCGGTCGGCCGTCGCGCCGACCCCCGCCTCGCGGACGAACTCCACGTCCCGGCCGGTGACGTCCCCGCCCGGCGGGTCCTGCCGGGGTGCTCGGTGGACTCCGGGCGCGGGAGCGTCGCGTACGGGGACGATCTCGGCGGTGTCGAGGCGGCCCTGCGCCGGAGCGCCGAGCACGGCGGCGTGACCACGCTCTACGCCCACTGCGTGGCCGACGCCCACGAGGCCAACCACGTGACCCCGGCCCGGCTGGAGAAGCTCCTGGCCACGGCCGACGGGATGTCACTGCCCTGCGTGGGCTTCGACGACCTCCCGTGAACCACTTCCGCGTCGCACACATTTCATCCAGAGGGGCCCTTCACTCATGCATGACGACCGCACACTGACCGAGGAACGGCTCGACCGCGCCCTGCGCGAGCGCATCCGCCCCGCCGTCCACCCCCGCACCGAGCCCCTGGAGTTCGAGGTCTGGCACGCCCCCGGCGAACCGGTGCCGTTCACCGAGGCGGTGGCCGCCCCGTACAAGCCGGGCGCCCTCGGCGACGACTGGGGGCCGGCCTGGGGCACCAGCTGGTTCCGGGTGACCGGCCGGGTTCCGCAGGGCTGGGCCGGTGAGACCGTCGAGGCGGTGATCGACCTCGGCTTCGCCAAGGACCGGCCCGGCTTCTCCGCGGAGGCGCTGGCCCACCGGCCGGACGGCAGCGTGGTCAAGGCGCTCAACCCGCGCAACACCTGGCTGCGGGTCGGTGAACCGGTCGCGGGCGGCGAGGAGTTCACGTACTACCTGGAGGCCGCCGCCAATCCCGAGATCCTGGACGGGGTCAGCCCGCTGGGCGACCGAGAGACCGCGGGCAGCGAGCCGCTGTACCGCGTCGAGCGGATGGACCTCGCGGTCTTCGACCGGCAGGTGTGGGAGCTGGTCCAGGACCTGGAGGTGCTCGACCAGCTGATGCGGCAGCTGCCGCTGGGCTCCGCGCGCCGCTGGGAGATCCTGCGCGCGGTGGAACGCTGCCTGGACGCCCTGGACCTGGACGACGTGGGGGCGAGCGCGACCGCCGCCCGGGAGCGGCTGCGGGACGTGCTCGACTCCCCCGCGAACGCCTCCGCGCACCGGCTGTCCGCGGTGGGCCACGCGCACATCGACTCGGCCTGGCTGTGGCCGCTGCGGGAGACGGTGCGCAAGGTGGCCCGCACCACCTCCAACGTGGTGGCGCTGATGGACGACCGGCCGGAGTTCGTCTTCGCGATGTCGCAGGCCCAGCAGCTGGACTGGCTGCGGGAGCACCAGCCCGCGCTGTACGCCCGGGTGAAGGAGAAGGCCGCCGCCGGCCAGTTCGTTCCGGTGGGCGGGATGTGGGTGGAGTCGGACACCAACATGCCCGGGTCGGAGGCACTGGCCCGGCAGTTCGTCTACGGCAAGCGGTTCTTCCTGGAGGAGTTCGGGGTCGAGACCGAGGAGGTGTGGCTGCCCGACTCGTTCGGCTACTCGGCGGCTCTGCCGCAGCTGGTGAAGCTCTCCGGCTCGCGCTGGTTCCTCACCCAGAAGATCTCCTGGAACACGACGAACCCGTTCCCGCACCACTCCTTCCTGTGGGAGGGGCTGGACGGCACCCGGGTGTTCACCCACTTCCCGCCGGTGGACACCTATGTGGCCGAGCTGTCCGGCGAGGAGCTCGCGCACGCCGAGGAGAACTTCCGGGACAAGGGCCACGCCACCCGTTCGCTGGTGCCGTTCGGCTGGGGCGACGGCGGTGGCGGCCCCACCCGCGAGATGCTGGCCCGGGCCGAGCGGCTCGCGGACCTGGAGGGCTCCCCCCGGGTGACGATCGAGACGCCTTCGGCCTTCTTCGCGGCCGCCGAGGCGGAGTACGAGCGGCCGCCGGTGTGGCTGGGCGAGCTGTATCTGGAGCTGCACCGCGGCACGTACACCTCTCAGGCGCGGACCAAGCAGGGCAACCGGCGCAGCGAGCATCTGCTGCGGGAGGCCGAGCTGTGGGCGGCGACCGCCGCGGTGCGGGCCGGATTCCCGTATCCGCAGGAGGAGTTGGACCGGATCTGGAAGAGCGTGCTGCTGCACCAGTTCCACGACATCCTGCCGGGTTCGTCGATCGCCTGGGTGCACCGTGAGGCCGAGGCGACGTACGCCCGGATAGCCGAGGAGCTCGAAGCGGTGATCGGGGCGGCGCAGCGGGCGCTGGCCGGCGCCTCGGAGGGCGGCGGCACGGTGGTGTTCAACTCCGCTCCGCACGGCCGCGCGGGCGTGGTGGCGGGGGGCGCGGCGCTCGCGGCGGAGCAGCCCGGACAGCCGGTGGAGGTCGAGGAGTACGACGGCGGCTTCCGGCTGGACAACGGGGTCCTGCGGGTGACCGTGGACGCGCGGGGGCTGGTGGTCTCCGTCGTCGACCTGGTGGCCGGGCGCGAGACCGTCGCGCCGGGGGGCGCGGCGAATCTGCTCCAGGTCCACCCGGATCTGCCCAACCGCTGGGACGCGTGGGACGTCGATGCCTTCTACCGCAACACGGTGACGGATCTGACCGAGGCGGACGTGGTGCGCCGCAGCGGTGACGGCGTGGAGGTGGTGCGCAGCTTCGGTTCGTCCCGGGTCGTCCAGCTGCTGACGCTGCGGCCCGGTGCCCGGCGCCTGGACATCGACACCGAGATCGACTGGCACGAGCAGGAGAAGTTCCTCAAGGCGGCGTTCCCGATCGATGTGCGCGCCGATCACTCCACCGCGGAGACCCAGTTCGGGCACGTGCAGCGGCCGACGCACACCAACACCAGTTGGGAGGCGGCCAAGTTCGAGATCTGCGCCCACCGTTTCCTGCACGTCGGCGAGCCGGGCTGGGGTGCGGCGCTGATCAACGACTCGACGTACGGGCACGATGTGACCCGTACGGTCCGCGAGGACGGGTCGACCACGACCACGGTGCGGCTCTCGCTGCTGCGGGCGCCCCGCTATCCCGACCCGGCGACCGACCAGGGGGTGCACCGGCTGCGGTACGCGCTGCTGCCGGGCGCGACGATCGGTGACGCGGTCCGTGAGGGCTGGTCCTTCAGCCTGCCCGAGCGCCGGGTTCCGGGGAGTGCCGAGGTGGCCCCGCTGGTCTCGGTCGACGACGACGCGGTGGTCGTGACGGCGGTGAAGCTCGCCGACGACGGCAGCGGGGACGTGGTGGTCCGGCTGCACGAGGCGCACGGCGGGCGGGTCTCGGCGCGGCTGACGGCGGGGTTCGCGCTGGCCGGGGCGAGCGTGACGGACCTGCTGGAGCGTCCGCTCGCCGGCGAGCGGGCCGAGGTGGAGGGCGACGCGGTCCTGCTGGGGCTGCGGCCCTTCCAGATCGTGACGCTCAGGCTCACACCGAACGACTAGGGTCTCTCGTCGGTCTTTCGTCCGGACCGGGCCGGGTCGGGGCGCTGCTCCGAGGCACGCGAGCCCGGCATGATCCGGACGAGAGGCCCTGGTTGTGAGGCGTACGGGGTGGGTGCGCGCCGCCGCGGACCCGCCCCGTACTCTTTTTCCATGAACGCTGGGGGGCCTGTGCGCCGAGTGATCGACGACCGTTTCGAGCTGGTGAACCGGCTCGGCAGTGGCGGGATGGGCATGGTGTGGCGGGCCCACGACCTGGCGCTGCACCGTGATGTGGCGCTCAAGGAGGTGCGGCCTCCGGACCCGGCGCTCAGCGAGAACGATCCGGAGTCGGCCAGGCTGCTGCGCGAGCGGGTGCTGCGCGAGGCCCGTGCGCTGGCCCGGCTCGACCACCCGGGCGTCGTCACGGTCCACCACATCGTGGACGGCGGTGCCGGGACGTATCCGTGGATCGTGATGGAGCTGGTGCCCGGCGCCTCGCTCGCGGAGCGGCTGGCCGAGGGGACGCTCTCCCCGGTCGAGGCCGCGGAGCTGGGCCGGGGGGTGCTGTCCGCGCTGCGGGCCGCCCATGCCGCCGGAATCCTGCACCGCGACGTCAAGCCCGCCAATGTGCTGCTGAGGGCCGACGGGAGTCCGGTGCTCACCGACTTCGGCATCGCGGCGATCCGCGAGTCCACCAGTCTGACGGCGACCGGTTCCATCATCGGCTCCCCCGACTACATGGCGCCCGAGCGCATCCGCGGCGAGGAGGGCGACCCCTCGTCGGACCTGTGGTCTCTCGGCATGATGATGTACGTCGCCGTGGAGGGCCGGCATCCGCTGCGCAAGGCCACCACACTGGCGACGCTGGCGGCCGTGCTGGACGAGGAGATCCCGCCGCCCCGGCGGGCCGGTGCGCTGACCCCGGTGCTGAACGCGCTGCTGACCCGGGACACGTCCGTCCGGCCCGGTCCCGAGGAACTGGACCGGATGCTGGCGGCGGTCGTCGCGCCGGTGGGCGAGCCGGCCGGGGCCGCGCAGCCGCGCCCCGCGGCTCCGCAGGATGCCGTGCCGCCCGGTCCGCAGGCGCCCACCCGGCAGGACGCGGTGCCGCCCGGCTTCGGCGGCCCCGGTCCGACCACGGTCCTGCCCACCGCCCCCGTCCGGCGCCGGGCGCCCATGAGCGGAGCGGGCACCGCTCCCCCGCGTCCGGCGCCCGCGACGCTGGGGAGCCAGGAGGTCCGTCGCCGGCTCCGGCGGGGCCGTGCCTTCACGGTCGGCACCGCTCTCGTGGGAACCGCCCTGACCGGGGCGCTGGTGTGGTCGCTACTGCCCGACACGGACACGGAGGCCTCCGGCACGAAGCCCGCCGGCACCGTGTCGGGCACTCCCGGCACCTCGTCGTCCACCTCGGGCCGGCCCCCCGGCGGAGCGTCGCCCGACGGGGCCGACCGGGCCCAGGGCTCGTCGCGGGTGGACCGGAAGAACCTGCTGACGCCTGCCGGAGCACGGTCCGTCATCGCCGCGCTGAAGCCGGTGATGGGCACCACCGAGGTCACGTCGTTCACGCTGTACGACGTACATGCGAGCGTCGAGGCCCCGGTCGCGAAGAACAAAGCCCTGTACGACGTCTACTCCTACCAGGACGGCAAGGCCGCCCGTGACCGCGCGGGCGGCACGCTCCAGTCGGACGCCAAGTCCGTGGACCTGGAGAAGATCGACTGGGACGCCCTGCCGGGGCTGATACGCCGGGCGGACAAGGAGCTCGGTGTCGCCGAGCCCACCACCCACTACGTGGACATCGACCCGGCCTCCCCGTTCGACGGCTATCGGCCGACCCTCAGCGTCTACGTCTCCGACGAGTACGGCGGCGCGTATCTGCGGGCCGACATCGACGGCAAGGTGCTCAAGAAGTATCCGCGCAACGGCTGAACCCGGCGCGGGTCAGCCGAGCACCCGGACCAGCACCAGCAGCACGGCCGCGAGGCCCACGCCCATCAGCAGCGTCCAGAGACCGGTCGGGATCCCGGTGGCCGGCTCCTTGACCACGGCCGGCGGGGCGGCGGCGTTCGCCCGGGCCAGCCATTCGCGCGGCGGGTCGGCGGCGACGGCGACCCGCCAGGGCTGCCCGGGGTCGTACTCGACGACGGCCCTGGACTTGTGCAGCAGCCCCTGGAGGTCGAGGGGGTGACAGACCCGCGTCCGGTACGCGGGGAGCCCGTCGGGCATCACGGTCAGGTCGAAGGCGAACACGGAGTCCACCGACCGCCCGTCGCGGACCGGCCGGCCGGTCCTCTTGTCGACCGTCCTCACTCCGTTGACCACGGCGGGCGCGAAGGCGCGCGGCCCGCCGGAGCGCGGCCGCATCGCGGAGCCCGTGGCCGCCGGATCGCCCATGTCGCCGAGGACCGTCAGGATCAGGGCCGTCACCGGGACGCCGGTCAGCAGCAGCCAGCGGGGGCCGTCCAGGGCACCGTGGACCAGCGCGGCGACGGAGAGTCCGATCAGGAGGACGGCCACCATCCTGAGCGAGGAGAAGAGCATGCGCAGGGACGACATGGATCGGTTCATGTGAGGCGCAGCAGCTTTCGGTGGGGAATCGCGACCCGGGTGAGAGCGGGGTCGCCGGGGCGGTCGGCGTCGTACACGGCGAGGACGTCGCGTCTGAGGGCGACGCGGTCCACGACGGCCGGGACCTCGTGGCGCACCCCGTCCTCGTCGTCGAACACCACGGTGACCTCACCGGACTTGCGGCCCACCGACTGCCAGCCCTCCAGTACCGCGTCGGCCGTGCGGTAGCGGCGGGACAGCCTGCGCAGCCCCGCGGTGCGGCGCAGGCTCACCGCCGCGCCCCACCAGGCGACGAGGCAGCCCACGCCGGCGACGGACCACAGGGCGGTGAGCCATTGGGAGACGGCGAATTCGCCCAGCGGCAGGACCACGTGGAAGCTGGTGACGGTGGTCCGCTCGACCTGGCCCTCCGCCAGCGCGTCGTACCAGCCGGCCAGTGCCGCGACGGCGGAGAGTGTGATCATCGCGCCGGGTGCCGCCCGGTGCAGGTACCGGGCGGAGAGCAGACCGAGGACGACCGCGAAGGCGATCCCGAGCAATGCGGACACGGACGCGAACTGGTCACTGGCGCAGCCCCCGGCCAGGTCGCAGGACCATTTCACACCGATCGCCTCGTGGCCGGCGATGTACCACATCGTCCAGACCTGCCACGCCATCAGCGCGCACGCGATGACACGCATCGCCTGCGCATAGGCTTTCTGCCGCACTGTTCGCCCTTGTCCTCGCCCGTCACGGGGCATTGACGTGCCCCGTCGGACGATATACGTGCTGTACACACCCTGTCCGTGATCCACAACACCCCGGCTGCGGTGCGGCAGGGCTCAGACCTTGCCGGCCAGCGCCTTCGGCACCCAGCGGAGCTGGGCGGCCTCCTGGAACATGGCACCGCCCTCGTGGCCGTTGAACGGGTAGACCTCGATCTCCTTCTCGCCGGCGTAGGCGTTGTGCGCGGCGAAGACCGTGGACGGCGGGCAGACCTGGTCCATCAGCGCGACGGAGAAGAGCGCGGGGGCGGTGCCCCGGGCGGCGAAGGACACGCCGTCGAAGTACGACAGGGTGCGCAGGGCGGTCTCCTCCTTGCCCCGGTGCATCTTGAGGTAGCGGGCTATCTCGGCGTACGGGTTGGAGTCGGTGAATGTGACGGCCCGCCCGAAGTGGCAGAGGAACGGGACGTCGACGGCGATGGCGGCCAGGTCGGGAACGAGCCCGCCGACCGCGAGGCTGATGCCGCCGCCCTGGCTGCCGCCGAACGCGACGGTGCGGGCGGGGTCGGCGAGCGGGTGGGACCGGGCCGCTTCGACGGCGCGCACGGCGTCGGCGTAGACCCGGCGGTAGTAGTAGGTGTCCGGGTCCTCGATGCCGCGGGTCATGAAGCCCGCGTGGGAGGGGCCGGAGCCGACCGGGTCGGGGGTGTCGCCGACGTTGCCGCCGCTGCCCTGGCCGCGCACGTCCATGATGAAGTGGGCGAATCCGGCCGACGGCCACAGGCCCCAGCAGTGCGGAAGGCTGCGACCGCCGTTGTAGCCGTGGAACTGGACCATGAGCGGGAGCGGGCCCTCGGCGTCCGCGGGGGCGGTGAACCAGCCCTTGATCGGGTGGCCGCCGAAGCCGGCGAACGTGACGTCCCAGGTGCGGGTGCCGGTCAGCCCGGTCTCGACGGGCTCGAAGGAGACGGCGGGGTCGTGGGCACGGGTCTCGTCGAGAGTCTTCGACCAGAAGGCGTCGAAGTCCTCCGGTTCGTCGATCCGCGGCCGGTAGGCGCGGAGTTCGGGCAGCGGCATGTCGAACAGTGCCATGGAGCTGGTCTCCTCACGGTGGGATCCGGAACAGTCTGCCGTGCGGCGCCACGGCATGGAGCGGCGGGGGGGGGGGGGGGGGGGGGGGGCCGGGTGCTGTCAGGTGCACCCGGCCCCGCCCGTTCTTCGGGGGTGGATCAGTCGGTCAGCTGGACGGCCCGCAGGCCGGTGGCGCTCTTGGAGTTGTTGGCGATGGCGGCGCCCCACTCCGTCCAGCCGCGCGCCCGGCCGTCGTTGTCGCTGTCGTTGACGACGACGCCGAGCCCGATGGATGCGGTGGGCTTGCCGGCGAGGCCGAGCGAGGCCCACGGCACGGTCACCGTGTAGTGGGTGATGGTGCCGTCACGGGTGATCTGCGCGGTGGCGCCGGGGGTCGGCCCCGCGGACTGGCCGGAGGGCGCCCGCCAGGTGTAGACCTGCGGCTTGCCGCCCACGAGCGAGGCGCCGACCTCGACGTACTGCTTGCTGCGGCCGGGCACCTGGGGAGTGACGGCGAACTGGATGCTGTCGCCCTGCCACATGTTCTCGGCGGTGGTGGCGGGCTGTGCCAGCACGTTGTCCGTGATCGCGCCCTTGAGCACGAGTCCGGCGTCGGTGTACTGGGGCCGGACGGTGCCGGACAGGTCGGCGGCGCCGTTGTAGCCGCCCGTGTACTTCACCGAGCCGTCGCCGATGACGTCGATGGGGGTGGTGGTGTCGGTGCCGGCCGGCTGGACGGAGCCCCAGCCGTTCCAGGTACCCACCGCGGTCCTGGCGCCGTCGGGGGCGTTGATGTAGGCGGCGGTCCAGTAGCGCTTCCACTGCGTGATGTTGCGCGCGTCCACGGTGAACGAGGCGCTGGACCGGGCGCCGACCTTGATCGGTCCGTCGACGGTGCCCCGGTCCAGGTAGGTGTCGCCCGAGTTCACCTGCCAGTCCAGCTTGGTGAGTTCGAGCGGGCCGCGGGCACGGTTGTTGGTGACGGTGACCTTCAGCGCGGCGGCGAACGGAGCCGCCTTCTTCACCACCGGGTCGAAGGTGACCTGGGTCGGCGGCACCACCTCGGTGTCGGAGGTGAGGCGGGCGAGGTTCAGCGGCCCGAGTCCGACGGTGCCGCTGACCGTGCGCGGCCCGGTGAGGGCCGAGGTGGGCAGCTGGATGTTCTGGCCGACGACCTTGCCGGGCTTCGCGGTGACCCGGTACTTCTCACCGGCGACCCGGAAGTCGTAGGGCAGCGGCAGCGTCCGGCCCTTGGTGCCGTCCACCTGGAGCACCGCGTCGACGGTCTCCTCCGTGTTGGAGTGCTGCGGCAGCCGGAGGGAGAACACGGGGCCGCTGACGGTCTTGACCGCGGACACCGCGCCCTTGACGTACAGCACCTTGCCGTCGATGCCGAGCTGCACCTTGCCGCCGACCGGGAGGTAGGTCTTCTCGTGGCCCAGCTGGTCGGTGACGGTGACCGGGCCGCTCGCCGAGAGTTCGGCCGTGCCCGGGGTGGCGGCCGTGGTGTACAGGGCCCGGACCGTGTCGTTTCCGGTGCCGAAGCGGTACGAGCGGACGTCGGCGGAACCCGCGTCGTCGCGGCCGGCGTAGGCGCGGCCCGCGAGCTGCCGGATCAGCACGCCCTCGGTGACCACGGACGGCTTGGGCTGCCAGGCCTTGACCTCCGCGGTGGGCCGCTTGAAGGCACCGAAGTTGTGTTCCTTGTTGGTGGCGTCGGTGCCGTCGTTGGTGAGGTCGTACCAGTAGTAGCGGTTGACGCCCGAGGCGAACGAGAAGATCTGGGCGCGCGGCACGTACGCGGCCTGCTGGGCAGGGGTGACGCCGTCGCTGTGGGTCGGGTAGCCGTTCTCGGTGATCCACAGCGGGAAGTTCTTGCCGCCCGCCGCGTCCAGATCGGCGCGTACCTGCGGCAGCTTCTCCAACGCGGTCTCGGGCGGGGCGGGGTAGCCGTAGTGGTGAACGCTGAGCGCGTCCATGTGCTTCAGGCCGCCGACCGCGTACAGGCGCTTGAGCCAGTCGGTCTGGAGACCGGCCAGGCCGCCGCCGACCACGGTGGCGTCCGGGACCTTGGCGTGCACCTTGCTGTAGCTCGCCTGGAGCAGCTTGAGATAGCAGTCGGCGGTGATCCCGCAGGTGCCGTTGTTGAAGCCGGTGGAGTTGTACTCGTTGTAGATCTCGATTTCCTTCGAGGACTGCTGGTACTTCTCCACGGCGGCGGCCGTGAACTTCCCGTACGCATCAAGGGCTTCGGGCGAGGCCGGAGTCCGGTTGCCGTCGTAGTTGGCGTTGCGGTAGCCGGAGATGGGCAGGGCGGTCAGCCCCTGCGACTTGGCGTACGGGATGTGCTGGTCGGTGGAGTAGCTGCTCCAGGAGTACGCGCCGGGGGTCTTCTCGATGGCGCCCCAGTTGATGTCGGAGCGGATCCCGTGCATGCCCATCAGCTTGACCGAGCGCAGCAGCTTCTGGTCGTCGCCGTCGTTCCATCCGTAGTGGATGCCCGTACCGAAGCGGGTGTCCTGCTGTTCCTTGCCGGTCAGCGCGGTCAGTACGCCGAAGTTGGCGGTACGGGTGGTGGTGCCGGCGGTCGCCGTGAGCGTGTAGTAGCCGCTGCCGAGCTTGGTGACGTCGACGGTGGCCGAGCCGCCGGTGACCGGGGCGGTGCCGGACGCGACGGTCAGCCCCTGGTCGTCGATGGCCTTCCAGGCCACCGAGGTCTGGTCGGAGCCCAGGGTGATCTTCGCCTGTCCCTTGACGAAGATCAGGTCGGGCGAGGTGACGGTGAGGGTGCCGGCGGCGTGGGCGGCCGGGGCGGTGCCGGGCAACGGAGCCGCCACCAGCAGACAGCCGAGCAGGGCAGCGGCACTGCCCCATGCGGCGGGCCGCCGGGAGCGACCCCTTATTCTGGCCGGAACCAGGGGACCTGGCCGGATCGTGCCGTTCTGTTCCATCGAGGCAACCTCTCGATCGGATCGCGCGGTGCGTTTCGGTGGTTCCCGGGTGGAGGTGTGCTCCGTCGGCTGTACCCCGGCGGAGCACACCGGTCCGTGTGCCGTCGGCGCGCACCGCTGCCGCCGTCGGCCGGCGCGGACGGGGGTCCGCGCCGTTGCCCGGGTGGTGCCTCATCCCTTGAGGCCGGTGAAGCCTCCCCCGCCGCGGACGATCTGCCGCTGGAAGATCAGGAACAGCACGACCGGGGGCAGGATGGCGAGCAGCATCCCGGCGATGAGCAGCGACTGTTCCGCCGTTTCCGCGAGACGCGGCAGGGCGGCGGAGATGGGCTGCTTCTCGGTGTCCGGGATGACGATCAGCGGCCAGAGGAAGTCCTTCCAGGAGTTCATGACCGTCAGCAGGGTCACCACCGCGAGGATCGGCTTCGACATGGGCAGCACGATCCGGCGGAAGATGGTGAACGGCCCCGCCCCGTCGACCTTGGCGGCCTCGAAGAGTTCGCGCGGGATGCCGTCGAAGAACTTCATCACGATCAGCACGGTGAAGGCACTGGCCGCGTGCGGCAGCCAGACGCCCCAGGGGCTGTTGGCGAGGGAGATGCCGAGGCCCGGCAGGTCGAGCACGGTGAGGTAGAGCGCCACCAGGGAGATGGAGCCGGGGATGAACAGGGTGGCGAGCACCAGCCAGCGCACGGGCGTCGCCCACCTGGGGCGCAGCACGGACAGTACGTAGCCGCCGGTGGTGGCGACGACGAGGTGCGCGACGACCGAGCCGCTGACCAGGACCACGGTGTTCCAGAGGTACTGGCCGACCTGGAGTTCGCTCCAGGCGCGGGAGAGGTTGTCCCACTGCGCGTGGTCGGGCCAGAGCGCCAGCGGATCGCGCAGCAGCTCCTGGGTCGGTGAGACGGCGCCCTTGAACGTCCAGTAGAGGGGCGCCGCTCCGAAGGCGAGCAGCAGCAGGAGCGAGAGGGTCTGTACGGAGCGGAGCGAGACGCGTACCGAGGTCCGCCGCCGGTCGGCGCCGGAGATGAGTCCGCGTGCGCTCTCCTCGGAGCGGCCGGCGCGGCGGGTGCGAAGGGGGGTCTGTACGGCCATCAGTTGCTCCAGCTCCTCGTCGCCCGCAGATAGATCGCCGAGAGCACGCCGAGCACGAGGGCCAGCATCACGCTGAGCGCGGTCGCGGCTCCGAAGTCGCCGTTCTGGAAGGCGTAGTTGTAGATCAGCATCAGGATGGTGAGGGTGGAGTCCTCCGGGCCGCCGTCGGTCATCACGAAGGGTTCGGTGAAGATCTGCAGGGTGCCGATGATCTGGAGCAGCAGCATGATCAGGATCACCCCGCGCAGCGACGGCAGAGTGATGTGCCAGACCCGGCGCCAGATGCCCGCGGCGTCGATCTCGGCGGCCTCGTACAGTTCGGTCGGTACGGAGCCGAGCGCCGCCAGATAGATGATGACCGTGGAGCCGAAGCCGGCCCAGGTCGCTTCCAGCACGATCGACAGCATGGCGGTGTCGGTGGACTGGAGCCAGGGGTACGGGCCGAGGCCCACATGGGCCAGCAGCTGGTTGAACAGCCCGGCGTCCGGGTCGTAGAACACCTTCCACAGCAGGACCGACACGACCGGCGGGATCGCCACCGGAAGGTAGGCGAGGATGCGGAACAGGGTGCCGCCGCGCCGCAGTTCGGAGATGAGCACGGCGAGGAAGAGCGGCACCGGGAAGCCGATCACCAGGGCGAGCACGGCGAACAGCGCGGTGTTCTTGACGGCCGTCCACAGCAGCGGGTCGTCCAGTACGTGTGTGAAGTTGTCCAGCCCCACCCAGGTGGCGGGGTCGACCAGGTTGGTCTGCTGGAAACTGAGCTGCACGCTCTGGACGATCGGCCACCACGAGAAATAGGCGAAACACAGCACCATCGGCAGGCCGAACAGGATGGTGGTGACGCCTCCTTGCCTGACCCAGCGGACGAGGCGTTCCACCGGGCCGCCGCGGTGCGGGGAGGCGGTGCGAGGCGGCCCGTCGGAAGTCCGCGGCAGGTCCGCGGAGGGGTCGACGGAACGTTGTTTCCTCGTCCGGTCCTTCTGGGTGCGGTTCCCGGCGGGCGCCGCAGGCGCTTGTGACCTGCTCATTGACGTCTCCTCGCCTCTCCTCGTGCTGTGCTCACTGCGTGATGTCCGGACGCTCCGCTGCCGGAAGGGGTGCTGGTGCCGCGGGGGCACTGGGGTCTCTCGTTCGGATCGGGCCGGATCAGGGAGCGGGGTCCGGTGTCGTGCGTCGCAAGGCGGAGAAGGGAGTCGACGGGGGTCTCCCCTGTTCGAGCGGAGCCGAGGGCTCGGGGAAGGAGCCCTGGCGACCGACGACAACGCGGCGAGGCGCGGCACCCGGGCGCGCGAGCCCGGCGTGATCCAAACGAGAGGCCCTAGTTCTGCGCCCGCTCCACCTGGGACTTGACCTGTGCCGCGGCCTTCTTCAGCTGCTCCGCCGGGTCGGCGTCCCGGCGGGTCAGTACGGCCTGCACGGCGCTGTCGAGGGCCTTGTAGACGTTCTGCGCCTCGACGGGCGGCTCGATGGCCAGCTCGTAGTCGCCGAGCGTGCCGCTGTACGGGGCGAAGTTCCCGACCGGCACGTTGGCCTGCTTGTCGACCGCGGCCTGGACCGGATCGGCGATGGCCGGCTTGTAGAACGGCACGGTCGGCACGCCGATGGCGGCGCCGTCCTTCTTCTTGGCCGCCGCGTCCTTCTCGGCGAGCCCGGCGTCGTACTTGGTGGAGAGGTAGTAGAAGTCGATGAACTTCGCCGCGGCCTCGCGCTCCCGCGAAGTGGCCCGCGGGCTGATCACCGCGATGGTGCCGCCGGCCAGGGTCCGCTTACCGGTGCCGTCGACGGGCATGGCGCCGAGGCCGATGAGCTTCGGGTCGCCCTTGTACTGCTGGATGTAGTGGCCGACCATGCTCGGGCCGGCGATCGTCATGCCGATCTTCCCGGCGGAGAAGTCCTTCTCCATGTCGGTGATGTTGCGCAGCTGGTTCTTGCCCATCGAGTCGTCCGTCCAGCGCATGTCCTTCAGCGCCTTCAGCGACTTCTCCGCGCCGCTGCCGGAACGGTCGAAGGTGTTGGCCCACTTGCCGCCGGACTGCTCCTGCATGCTGTCGCCGAAGGAGTAGGCCATCGCGGTGAGCATCCAGCCGCCGGTGTTCTCCTTGGTCATCTGCGCGTAGCCGGTGGCGTCGGTCTTCTCGGAGATCGCCTTGGCCGCCGTACGAACCTCGGACCAGCTGGTCGGCGGCTTGTCCGGGTCGAGACCGGCCTTCTCGAACAGGTCCCGGTTGTAGACCAGGCCGAGGGCGTACTCCTCGGTGGGGATGCCGTAGAGCTTGTCGTCCGCGCCCTTCACGGGCCCGAGCGCGACGTCGTTGAAGTCCTCGCTGTGCTTCAGCTTCTTGAAGTCCGAGGTCAGGTCGGCGACCTGCCTGCGCTTGATCAGGCCCGACATCTCGGTCAGCGGCACCCGTACGATTGTCTCCAGGCTGCCGCCGCCGACCTTGGTCTGGAAGCTCTGCTGGTCGTACTGGTACTCGTTCGTCTTGATCTTGATCTTGGGGTTGGCCTTCTCGAATTCCGCCACCCGCGCGTCGAACGTCTTGAGCGCGGCCGCGTTGGTGGCGGGCGGGCGCCCGGAGACGGTGATCGTCACCGTGCCGTCGCCCGCCGCGTCACTGCCGGAACCGGAACACGAGGCAAGCACGCAGACGAGCGCACCCGCGGTGACGCCCGTCAGGGCGATGCGCAGGGAGGGTCTCATCGGGGACTCCATTCAGGGGCAGACCGGAAACCGGCTGGAAAGCGTTTTCCAGCCGGGGTCACCTTGCACCGCCCGATATCGCCGCGTCAATGGGTTTGGTGCGGACTTCTGGCCCGGAGCCCCACGTATGCCTCTTGCCGCAGCGTAGACGTCGGCTTAGCCTCTGGAAAACGTTTCCCAAGCGTTTCCGAAGATCGTCGTCCCGACGATCGCGAGCTGGAGGACATCCCGTGCACCCTGCCTGGTCGGCCGCCGAGTACGATCGCGCCCTGCTGCGAGCGGCCCTCGCCGAGGGCGATCGCTGCTGGGACGCCGAGGCGAACCTGCTGCAGGTCGAAGCCCCGTACAACCCCATCCACACCAACATCAAGGGCGGCCCTGCCCACCCCACCCGCAACTCCCTGCACTATGCCCTGCTGCTGCTGGAGCGGGGCGGCGAGGGCGACGCCGAGCGCGCCCACTCGGTGATCCTGCGGGTCGCCGGGCTCCAGGACCGGTCGCCGGAGAACGCCACCTATGGGATCTGGGGCTACTACGCCGAGGAGCCGGCGGCGGAAATGGTCCCGGCCGACTGGAACTGGGCGGACTTCCTCGGCATCGCACTGCTGCTGGTGCATGCCCGCCACGGCGACACCCTGCCGGCCGAGGTGCGCCACGAGCTGCGGGAGTCGCTGCGGCACGCGGCCGCCTCGATCGTCCGCAGGAATGTGCATCTGACGTACACCAACGTCGCCGTCATGGGAACCTTCGTGACACTCGCCGCCGGGAGGCTCCTGGACGACGAGGAACTGTTCGCGTACGGCAAGGACCGCATGGTGCGGCTCACCCGGGCCATCGACAGCACCGGAAGCTTCACCGAGTTCAACAGCCCGTCCTACTGGGGCGTCGTGCTCCAGACCCTGACCCTGATCAGGGAGCACGTCGACGACGAGGAGGTGCTGGAGCTCAACGACCGGCTGCACGACCGGCTCTGGCTGCACTTCCTGGCCCGCTGGCACCCGCCGACCCGTCAGCTCTCCGGCCCGATGGCCCGCTGCTACAGCAATGACCTGGGGGTGCCGCCGTTCCTGGCGAAGGCGGTGCGCGGGGAGCTCGGCACGCCGGTGCCCAGCCCGGTCCGGGGCGAGATGGCGACCGGGGTGGAGTCCTGCGTGGACTACCGGATGCCCGACTGGGTACGGCCCCGGCTGCGGGAGCTGGCGGGCGAGCACGAGCACCGGGAGCTGTTCACCGAGACCCCGTCCCCGGAGACGGGCACCACCTGGCTGGACGCGGTCACCACCCTGGGCAGTGTGAACCACCAGGACACCTGGCTGCAGCGGCGTCCGCTGTTCGGCCACTGGGTCCGCCCGGACGGGACGCCCGGGCATCTGCACGTCCATCTGATGAAGGACGACGGGGCGGAGGACTTCGACTTCGCCTCGGGCGTGCTCTCGACCGTGCAGAGCGGTCCGCATGTGGCCTGGCTGGCGGGATTCGCCTGCCCGGCGGGCGACCGGCACCACCACCTCGACATGATCGAGCCGGGCGACCGGTTCCGGGCGCGGTCGCTGCGCCTGGTGGTGGACGCGATCGGCGCGCCGCCCGTGACGGAACCGCGCGCCCTCGACGGCGGCGTCGAACTCGACCTGGGCACGGCGCGGCTGGACTTCAGGCTGGCCGGCGGTGCGTTCGGCGGCCGTACGCCGACGCTCCGGCTGGTGCCGCGCGCCGACGGGGTGCGGATCGAGGTGGTGCTGTTCGAGAGCGCGACCCCGGCCGAGCTGGACTGGGCGGAGCTCGGCGACACCTTCGCGGCCGGATCCCTGTCCCTCGTGGCGGCCGGCGCGCGGCAGGCCGCGGAGACCACGCCGGGTCCCGAGGCCGCCGTCGACGGAGACCACGCCGAGGTGCGCTGGACGACCCCGCGGGGGCACCGGCTCGGCGTGCGCGGCGGCCGGTCGGTCGTCTCCCGCGACGAGCACGCCGCACTGCACTCCGCGACGCTGGACGGCGCGGCGCCCCCGTCGCCCCGCCTCTCGGATTCGCCGCTCGTTCCGTGACGCACCGGTCACCGCCGGCCGCGGGGCATTCCGCAGCCGGCGGTGTCCGCGCGATCGGACATCGCAACCGCCCCGTGCGCGGCGGCAGCACATGAGTTCAGCCGGCCCGGCCGGTGGTCACCGGCGCACGGGCTTCACCGCGTCGGCGTGCACGCACCCGGTGCCGCTCGCGGTGAGGGAGACGGCGGCGCCGGTGCCCTCGGCGTACGACCGGGTACCGAGGGACGTCCAGCCGGAGCTTCCGGTGCGTTCGTCGAGTGTCGTGTCCGGCACGGTCCTGCAGGTGATGGAGGTGAGCCGGCCGGCAGTGCAGTCGTGCGTCCACCGACCGGGGGTGTGGGCGGCGGTGCACTTCAGGGTGCCGTCGAGGTGGAGCTTCACACCGCTCTCGGACCGGTCGATCCCGTAGGTGTGCCACTGCCGCAGGTCGAGTCCGCTGTCGCGGGAGCTGCCCGCGGGCCTGGTGATCAGCCGTACGAGGAGCGGGGGCGGGCCGAGTGAGGTATTCCGGAAGCATGGCTTCCCCGCGGTTCCTGGAGTCGATCCGTGAGTCCCGACGGCGCAGGAACGCGCTCGTGGCGACGCCGTTCGCGCTGATCGCCACCGTCACCGTGGTGGACGTCGTCGCACCGCCGGACGTCCATCTCGGTCCGTTCCTGGTGGCGGCGCCCGCGCTGGCCGCCTCGTTCAGCGGGCCGCGCATGACCGCACTCGTCGGTGTGGTCGCCGTGCTCACGCAGGCGGTGGTGGCGGTCGCGCGTACCGGTCCCAACAATCTCAACCACACCTACCAGATCGTCGCGCTGGTCCTCATCTCCGCCTTCGTCACCTTCTTCGCCCACCTGAGAGTCCGCAACGAGCGGGCCGTGACCCAGTTGCGTTCGGTGGCCGAGGCGTCGCAGCGCGTGGTGCTGCGTCCGCTGCCCGCACGGAGCGGCCCGCTGCGCATCTCCTCGGTCTATCTGGCGGCGGAGGCGGAGGCGCAGATCGGCGGCGACCTCTACGCCGCCGCCCGCACCGTGGGAGGCACCCGGCTGATCATCGGCGATGTGCGCGGCAAGGGGCTCGCCGCGATCGGTGAGGCGGCGAGTGTGCTGGGTGCGTTCCACGCGCTTTCCCGCCAGCGGTGGCCGCTGCCCGATCTGGTCGCCCAGCTGGAGACGAGCATCGCACCGGACCTCGACGGCACGGGCACCGCGGGCGGGGACGAGGAGGACGACCCGGACCTCGCCGAGTCGTTCGTCACCGCGGCCGTGCTCGACATCCCCGACGACGGCGCCGAGATCCACCTGGTCAGCTGCGGTCATCCACCGCCGCTCCTGCTGCGGGCCGGTGCGGCGATTCCGCTCGATGTGCGCACGCCGGACCCGCCGCTCGGGCTGGCACGCCTGGTGATCACCGAGCACACGACGGAGACGTTCGGCTTCGAGGCCGGTGACACGCTGCTCCTGTACACCGACGGCGTGATCGAGTCCCGGGACCGGTCGGGGCGTTTCTATCCGCTGCGGGAACGGGCCGCCTCGCGGTTCGGCACGGGCCCCGAAGCACTGCTGGAGTCCCTGTGCGCCGACCTGTTGCACCACGCGGGCGGTCGTCTGGGGGACGACGCGGCGCTGGTCGCCATCGAGCGTCTGCCGGCCTCCGGATGACGGTTCCGGGTGCCGGGTGCGCCGCGCCGTCAGCTCTGCCCGCTGCCCAGGCGGCGTGACACGGAGCGCAGCCAGGGGTGACGTTCGTGGAGCTGCGCGGAGCGCCGGTCGAGCTCCTTGCCCAGGCGTTCCGTGCGCTTGTCGATGTCGAGCTCGTCCAGGATCCGGTCGATCTCGGCGAGCAGCGCCCCGTGCAGCTGCCACTGCCGAGGATGTTCCTGGACGTCTTCGAGGAGCAGATCGGCCACCCGGTCCCTGGTCGCGCGGCTGACGGCGAGCGCGTCGGCCAGCCTGGCCTCCGCCTCCTCGGCGTTCTCCGCGAGCGGGGTGGTGATCAGTTCGGCGAAGCTCTCGACGGCGTCGGCCAGCTGCCCGAACAGCTCGGTCAGGGATTCGGCCACGTCGGTGGGGAACAGCGTCTCGTCGGTACGGGCCTTGGCCAGGTCGGTCAGCGTGCGCGACAGGACCCGCAGCACCACGGCGCAGATCTCCAGGGTGTCCAGACCGGTGCGGAGCACGACCCGGTAGAGCAGTCCCTGCCGGACCCGCGGATTGAGCGTGAGGCTGTCCTCCGCCTGCCGCAGCGAGGCGTCGACCTCCACGATGTCGTGGTCGAGGCGGCGGGCCGCGTGGAGCCGGTCGGCCGCCCGCCCGACGGAGATGTGCCCGCCCGCGTCCGCTCCCGTCGCGCGGAGCATCCTGCCCATCTCACGGGCCAGACCGTCGATGGAGGCACCCGCGGACTGCACCCACACCGGAGGCGCCAGGAGCAGGTTGAAGAGCAGCCCCACTCCCGCACCGATCAGGGTCTCCAGCACCCGGTCCCAGGCGGTCGACGCGACCTGGGAGACACCCAGCACGAGCATCGCGCTGATCGCGACCTCGGGGACGAACTCGCCGACGCGCACCAGCCGCCCGATGATCAGCGAGGCGAAGATCGTCAGCCCGAGGCTCCACCAGTTGAGGCCCACCAGCGCGGTGAACGCGCTGGCGATGAGCACCCCGACCACGACGGAGTTCACCCGGCGGATCCCCGTGGTGAGGGTCGCGTAGAGGGTGACCTGTACGACGAGGAGCGCGGTGAGCGGTGCCGTGAGCGGTGCGGGGTGGGGCAGGGCCCACACCGCCACGACATAGGCGATGACGGCGGCCGCCGTGGAGCGCAGGGTCTGCGCTCCGACGGGCTCGGCCGTCCGCCGGACGAGCTCGATCACGGGTGCGGATACTCGTGCCATCTTCTTCCCATGCCCGCCGGTGCCCGGCACGGGCGCCCCGGTCCGGCGACTCCCTCCGTACGGAGGACGCCGTCCGCCGGGGTCAGGGGGCGAGAGTGCCGAGCAGTTCCTCGACCGTGGGGGTGGACCGCATCTCGTCGGCCAGGCGGCCGGCCCGGGCCCGGAACGACGGCTCGTCGAGGATCAGCTCGGTGGCCGCGCGGATGCCTCGTACGTCGTCGGGGCCCAGCACCGGCGGCTCGTCCACCGGGGCGCCGGTCGGGGTGATCGCCGTCCCCGCCCCCGCCTCGGTCACCAGCCGGGCGTTCACCGGCTGGTCGGCGAAGAGGGGGACGCAGACCAGCGGGACGCCGGCCGCCAGGGCGCCGAAGACGGTCCCGGATCCGCCGTGGCAGACCACCAGCGACGCACGGCGCAGGACGTCCGCCTGGGGCACCCACTGCTCCACCCGGACATGGGGCGGCAGCGGTCCGAGGTCCGCCGGCTCGATGAGGTGCCCCGTGGTGAGCAGTACCCGCACCGGCAGTTCGCCCACCGCCTCGACGAGCGCCCGGTACAGGCCGACCGCGGTCGGCAGGGCGCCCGCCTCGGTGCCCAGGGTGAGGTTGACCAGCGGCTGTTCCGCGTCGCCCCATCCGTCCGCCGGCGCACCCGGCCTCAGGGTCTCGTGATAGCGGTGGGTCGCGGCGTACTGCGAGGGGTCCAGGGACGCCGGGAGGCGGCTCAGGTACGGGGTGGCGAGCAGCCGTTCCGCGATGCCGGTTCCGTACGGTTCGAACACGGGGATCGTCAGGGCGTCGGTGGACCGGGCGAACCCCGCGGCCGAGACCGCGACCCTCAGCCGCGGGATCCCGTGCCGCTCGGCGGCCACCACCGAGGCGAACTCGTACGCCTCGTGCACGACGAGGTCGGGTCGCCAGTCGCGGCACGCCTCCTCCAGCGCGGGAAGCATCGCGGCGATCCCCAGCCGGCCGAACACCTCCGTGACCATCAACGCGACGCCGTCGTCCGGGGCCAGCGCCAGCACGCGCGCCATGATCCTGCCGAGCTCCTCCTCGGGTGGCTCCCCGCCAATGCGGTACGGCTGTTTCCGGGACGCCAATAACGATTCCAGTGCTGGTGGGGCGACGACGAGGACGTCGTCGCCCCGTGCCGTGCACGCGTCGATGAGTGGAACGAGCGGGTGGAAGTGGCCCGAGCCTCGGGTCGAGGCGAAAAGTACACGCATGGGACAGAGACTAGGGATGTTCATCTGCCGCCCACAGGGCACCTTTCCGCCTGATTTCGGCGTGATTCCGGCGTCTGTCCGATGTTTGCCGCCGGTCCTGCGGGGGTGCCCCCGCAGGCCGCGCCGCCCGTTGTCACACCCTGCGCCAGGCGCCTTCGGGATAACGGGCCTGCTCCGCCGATGGTTTGCCGGAACGGCAACAACGCTCGCGTGGGCCGGGTATCCGTCGCATGATCGGGACCACGCATCGGGTCCGCGCAAGGGATCGCGGTCCGCGCAACACATCGAAGGATCGGGAGGATCCATGTCGCAGCCCGCCCGGGTCACGGACTTCAGACACCGCACGGTCCCCTCTCCCGCAGGCCGTATCCACCTGGTGGAACAGGGCGTCGGGCCGCTGGTACTGCTGGTGCACGGGTTCCCGGAATCCTGGTACTCCTGGCGCCGTCAACTGCCGGTGCTGGCCGCCGCGGGGTACCGGGCGGTCGCCATGGACGTGCGGGGCTACGGGCGTTCCTCCAGGCCGGAGTCCGTCGACGCGTACCGGATGCTCGACCTGATCGAGGACAACGTCGCCGTGGTGCACGCGCTCGGCGAGGAGACCGCGGTGATCGTCGGGCACGACTGGGGCTCGACGATCGCCGCCGACTCGGCCCTCGTCCGGCCGGACGTCTTCCGCGCGGTGGGTCTGCTGAGCGTTCCCTACGCGCCACCGGGCGGGCCGCGCCCCAGCGAGGTCTTCGCGGGGATGGGCGGGGACGAGGAGTTCTACGTCTCCTACTTCCAGGAGCCCGGCCGGGCCGAGGCCGAGATCGAGCCGGACGTCCGGGGCTGGCTCGCGGGCATCTACGCCGCACTGTCCGCCGACACCATGCCCGCACCGGACGCGCCCGATCCGCACTTCGTGCGGCGCGGCGGAACAATGCGTGAGCGGTTCCCCGCCGGCCGGCTGCCCGCCTGGCTGGACGAGGACGAACTGGACGTCTACGCAGCGGAGTTCGAGCGCACCGGAATGAACGGGGCGCTCAACCGCTACCGTAACATGGACCGGGACTGGACGGATCTCACCGATTTCCACGGCGCGCCCATCACCCGGCCCGCCCTGTTCATCGGCGGCGGCCTCGACGCCTCGACCACCTGGATGTCCAAGGCGATCGAGGCGTACCCGGCGACCCTGCCCGCGCTGGATTCCTCGCACGTCCTCGAAGGCGCCGGCCACTGGATCCAGCAGGAACGCAGCGAGGAGGTCAACAGCCTCCTGACCGGCTGGCTCGGCTCCCTGCCCCGCTGAGGCCGGCACGGTCGCGGTACGGCGGCCGGGAAGCGGACCGGAGCGCCGGGGAAGGGGCCGACCCCCGGGGGGTCGGGGCGCAGCCGGGCCACTGCCCGTACTTCGATCCTCGCTCCGGACCGCGTGATTCGCATCCCGGCGGCGACCACCGCGGCACCGGTACACCCGGGCCACCCGCCACGGCCGGTGGGCCGCGCCCCGGACGTGCGAGGCGCGGCCCACCGTGAAGCGTCCGCCGTCCTGGAGCCGCCGGTGCGGCTTCAGCGGCGGCGGGGGTTCACAGGGTCCGTTCGAGGCGGTCGGCCATCAGCCGGACGAAGCGTGACGGGTCGCCCAGTTCGCCGCCCTCGGCGAGCAGCGCCAGATCGTGGAGCAGCTCGGCCGTCTCCTGGAGTCCGGTGCCGTCGGTCTCGCCGCGTTCGGCGTGCGCCCGGTTCAGGCCGCTGACCAGCGGGTGCTCCGGGTTGAGTTCGAGAATGCGCTTGACCTGGGGAATCTCCTGCCCCATGGCCCGGTACATGTTCTCCAGGGCAGGTGTCACATCGTGCGTGTCCGAGACGATGCAGGCGGGCGAGACGGTGAGGCGGGAGGAGAGGCGTACCTCCTTGACGGTGTCGCTCAGTCGCTCCGTCATCCAGCCGAGCAGGTCCGCGTACTCCTGCCGGCGGCCCTCTCGTTCGGTCGCCGCCTCGTTCTTCTCCTCCTCGGTCCCGAGGTCGACCTCGCCCTTGGCGACGGACCGCAGCTTCTTGCCGTCGAACTCCGGCTCGGCCTCGACCCACACCTCGTCGACGGGGTCGGTCAGCAGCAGCACCTCGACGCCCTTGGCCCGGAACGCCTCCATGTGCGGGGAGTTCTCGATGGCCTGACGCGACTCGCCCGTCAGATAGAAGATGTGCTCCTGGCCGTCCTTCATCCGCTCCACGTACTGCCGCAGCGTGGTCGGCTCGTCCTTGTCGTGGGTCGTGGCGAAGGACGAGACGCCGAGGATGGTCTCGCGGTTCTCGAAGTCGCTCAGCAGCCCTTCCTTGAGGACGCGGCCGAACTCCCGCCAGAACGTGGCGTACCGCTCCGGCTCGGCGGACATCATGTCCTTGACCGTCGACAGGACCTTCTTCGCCAGCCGCCGGTGCATCAGCTGGATCTGGCGGTCCTGCTGGAGGATCTCGCGCGACACGTTGAGCGACAGGTCCTGCGCGTCCACGACGCCCTTGACGAAGCGCAGGTACGGCGGCATCAGCGCTTCGCAGTCGTCCATGATGAAGACGCGCTTCACATAGAGCTGGATGCCGCGCCGGTACCCCTGCATGAACAGGTCCTGGGGCGCGTGCGACGGGATGAAGAGCAGTGCCTGGTACTCGAAGGTGCCCTCCGCCTGAAGGCGGATGGTCTCCAGGGGGGCGCTCCAGTCGTGGCTGATGTGCTTGTACAGCTCGTGGTACTCGTCGTCGGTGACCTCGTCGCGCGAGCGCGCCCACAGGGCCTTCATCGAGTTGAGCGTCTCGGGCTCGCGCGGGGCGTCGTCGGCCCCTTCCCCGCCGTCCGCGTCCGCCGCGGCCTCGGGGACCATCCGGACGGGCCAGGTGATGAAGTCGGAGTAGCGCTTGACGATCTCCCTGATCTTCCACGGGGAGACGTAGTCGTGCAGCTGGTCGTCGGTGTCCTCCGGCTTGAGGTGGAGCGTGACGGAGGTTCCCTGGGGAGCGCTGTCGACGGTCTCGATCGTGTACGTGCCCTCGCCGGACGACGTCCACCGGGTGCCCTGGCTCTCGCCGGCGCGCCGGGTCAGCAGCGTGACCTCGTCGGCGACCATGAAGCTGGAGTAGAACCCGACGCCGAACTGACCGATCAGCCCGTCGGCCGCGGCGTTCTCCTCGGCCTCCTTGAGCTCCCGCAGGAACTTCGCGGTGCCCGAGTTCGCGATGGTCCCGATGAGCTGGACCACTTCTTCGTGGGACATCCCGATGCCGTTGTCCCGCACGGTCAGGGTGCGGGCCTGCCGGTCGGTCCCGATGGCGATGTGGAGGTCTGACACGTCCGCGCCGAGCGAGTCGTCGCGCAGTGCTTCGAGCCGCAGCTTGTCGAGCGCGTCGGAGGCGTTGGAGACGAGTTCACGCAAGAACACGTCCTTGTTCGAGTAGATCGAGTGGATCATCATCTGCAGAAGCTGGCGCGCTTCCACCTGAAACTCGAACGTCTCAGTGGGCATATCCGTGATTCCTTCTCAGGTCCGCGGTCGTGGATCTGGCCTGAGCACTTTAGATCAGCTGGTGATCACTCCGGGCCACTACCCCGAAGCCCACCGTTTTTGTGGTTCCGACCGGTATCCGGTCGGTCCGGCGTCACCGCGTAACCGTCGGCCGTCCAGCCGCCGTCGCTGACCAGCACCTGGCCGGTGATGTTCGCGGACACCCCGGAGGACAGGAACAGGGCGAGATTGGCGATGTCCTGCGGGGTGCCGAGGCGGCCGCGCGGGGTGCGGCGGCGCAGCGCCCGGGTGTCCAGGCGCCCGGCGTCGGCGAGCCGGTTCAGCAGGTCGGTCTCGACGTATCCGGGTGCGAGCGCGTTGACCCGGATGCCGGACGGGGCCCATTCGACGGCCAGGACCTTGGTGAGGGCGGCGACGGCGGCCTTGGTGGCGCAGTACGCCGCGCGCTCGGGGCCGGCGGTCACCCCGTACATCGACGAGGTGGTGAGGATGACACCTCCGTCGCCCTCGCGCATGATGCGGGCGGCGGCGCGCGCGCAGACGAAGACCCCGGTGAGATTGACGTCCAACGCGGTGTTCCAGCGGTCCAGTTCGAGATCGAGCGACGGCGCGTTGGCGGAGACACCGGCGTTGGCGACCATGACGGACAGCTCTCCCGTCCGGGCGGTGAACGCGGTGAGTGCGGCCGTCACCGCGTCCTGGTCGCTCACCGGGGCCGTGGCCGCCGCGATCACCCGGCCGGGGTGGCGCGCCGCCAGCGCCGGTTGCACCCGGTCCAGTTCGTCGCCGTCGAGGTCGAGCAGCAGCACATGGCATCCGGCGCGGGCGAAGGCGTCGGCCATCGCCAGGCCCAGGCCGCGGGCGGCGCCCGTGACGCATACGGAGCTTCCGTTCAGGTCGGGGTAGACCGCCGCTCGGGTCGTCGTGTTCGGTTCCGTCACCACTTGCTCCGCCGTGTTCTCCGTCGTGCTCTGCCCTGTTGTTCCCGGTCGCTCAGATCATGTGCATGCCGCCGTTCACATGGATGACCTCGCCCTGTACGAAACTCGCGGCGGGCGAGCAGAGGAAGGTGACCACGGAGGCGACTTCCTCCGGCCGGCCCAGGCGGCCCAGTGGGGTGGTGGCGAGAGCGGTGTCGCCGCGGTCGGCCACGTAGTCGCGGGTCATGGGGGTCTCGATGATGCCGGGCGAGACCATGTTGATCCGTGCCCTGGAGCCGAGTTCCCAGGCCAGGCTGCGGGAGAAGGCGAGCAGCGCGCCCTTGGTCGCCGCGTAGTGCGCGTGCCGGACGCTGCCTCGGTGACCGGCCATGGAGGTCAGATTGACGATGGATCCGCCCTCGTTGAGGTGGGGCAGAACGGCACGGGTGAGGTAGAAGACGCCGTTGAGGTTGACCGAGATGACGGTGTTCCACTGCTCGTCGGTCATGTCGGCGACGGCCTGCTCGGGGTAGATCCCGGCGGCGGGCACGAGGAAGTCGACCGAGCCGAACGTCTCGACGGCGGCGGCGACGAAGGCGTTGTTGCTCTCCGGCGACGCCGCGTCCAGAGTGCGGGTGATCACGGTGGTGCCCGTGGGGTCGAGCGTCGCGGCGAACTCCGCCAGTGTCCCGGCGTTCAGGTCGCCGAGCACCAGGTTGGCACCGGCCGCGTGGAACTGGCGGGCCACCTCGCGGGCGATGCCGCCGCCCGCGCCGGACAGGAGGAGGGTTCGGCCCTCGAAGGGGCGGGGGTCAGTCCGCTGGGCCTGCGGCGTCTGCTGTGTGGTCGCTGTCATGGTCTTCCTCTGTGAACAGTTCGGGATGTTGGGCCAGTTCGAGCCGGGTGCGGCGGATGTGGCCGGTGAGAAATCGTTCGGCGTCGACGATGTCGGCCCGCTTGATCGCGTCGATGATCAGGCGGTGCTCGGCATGGATCAGTTCCCAGCCGCTGTCGCCCGCGAGCCGGGCGAAGGCGCGGCGGTAGTGCTGGGTGGTGTTCCAGAACCGGTCGACCATGGCGGTGATCTGGGTGACGCGGCATCCGGAGTAGGTGAGCAGGTGGAGCCGGCCGTCGAGGGCCAGGAAGCGGTCCACGTCGGTGGTGAGCTCGATCTGCCGCGCGATCGCCTCCAGTTCGGCGATCTGTCCGGCGGTCAGATGCGGGATGCTCTCGGCGAGGGCGAGCGGTTCCAGGCGTTCGCGGATCTTGTAGACGCCCTCGCACTCCGCCATGTCCATCCTGGAGACCCAGGCGCCGCTGTTGGACTTCACCACGGTCAGCCCCTCGGCCGCCAGTATCCGCAGGGCCTCGCGTACGGGCAGCCGGCTGGCGCCGAGCTGCGCGGCGACCTGCTCCTGCATGATCCGGGCGCCGGGGCGCAGTTCACCGCTGAGGATGGCGGCACGCAGATGGTCCGCGACGCGCTGGCTGGCGACGGCGGCGCTGGATCCGGGCGTGCCGGATCCCGAGGGGCCTGATCCGGTGGTCGGGCTGGGTGACATGGTTCTCCCTGGTGGGGTGGCGCGGCAGCGTGTTCAGACGGAAGGCTGCCACAGCAGTACCGGTGAGCCGGCCTCGTACCGCTTGCCGTCCGGGTAGGAGACCAGCTCCAGCTGCATCCCCCAGGGAGTGAGGAAGTAGACCCAGCGCTGCCCCTCGCTCGGGCCGGAGCTGGCCGTGGGTTCGCCCAGGATCCGTACACCGTGCCGTCGCAGGTGTGCCACGGCGGCGTCGAGGTCGGTGACGTAGAAGGCGAGATGGTGGCCGCCGATGTCGCTGTTGCGCGGCGGTCGCGTCTGCTGTCCGGGGGCCTCGTACTCGAAGATCTCGAAGTTCGGACCGCCCGCGCACCGGAAGAAGCGCAGCTCGCGCATCACGGCACGTGGGTGGACGCCGAGGTGGTCGCTCATCCAGGTGCCGTCGGAACGGAACGGGCCGAGCGAGTAGACGTGCTCGCAGCCGATCACCTCGACGAAGAACCGGGTCGCCTCTTCGAGGTCGGGAACGGTGAAGCCGATGTGCTCGACGCCGGCCAGCCCGGGAAGTCCCCGCTGCTGGTCACCTGTGGAATGGATCCATCTATCCGCCATGGCTCTCACATTGCTCCGCGTTAGGTGCCGTAGTCAATGGACATTCCCGAAATCTGAACGTAACGTTCCGGTAACGAGGTATTGGCTATGGATCCATTCACTGCGACAGTGCTCACCGAATCACACAGGAGAGTGCTCATGCCCACACACCGGAAACTGGCCCCCGCATCACCCTGGACCGAGGTGACGGCGACCAAGAAGGACTGGCACGGCGCGGACCCCCGGCTGCTGACCTCGATGTTCACCCAGACCCTGCTGATCAGGACCTTCGAGGAGTACGTGCTCGACCTCGCGGGCCAGGGGCTGGTCCACGGGCCGGCGCACTCCAGCATCGGCCAGGAGGGCGGCGCCGTCGGCTCCGTGCTGCCGCTGACCGGCGCCGACTTCGTCGGCGGCTCGCACCGGGGGCACCACCAGTTCCTCGCCAAGGCACTGGGACATGTCGCGCCCGACGGCATCGACCTGCGCCGCCCCGTCGACGCGGAGGTGCGCACCGTCCTGCAGCGCAGCCTGGCCGAGATCTGCGGCCTGGCCAGGGGCTTCTGCCGGGGGCGCGGCGGATCCATGCACCTGCAGTGGCGCGAGGCCGGGGCCATGGGCACCAACGCGATCGTCGGCGGCGGCGTGCCGCAGGCCGCCGGGTTCGCCTGGTCGGCGCGGCAGGCCGGCACCGACGCCGTCTCGGTCACCTACTTCGGGGACGGCGCGGTCAACATCGGCTCCGTGCTGGAGACGATGAACCTCGCCGCCGCCTGGAAGCTGCCGGTCTGTTTCTTCATCGAGAACAACAAGTACGCCGTCTCCACCCACGTGGACGAGGCGACGGCCGAGCCCCGGCTGTCGGCGCGCGGACTGGGCTTCAACATCCCCAGCTGGCGTGTGGACGGCATGGACCCGCTCGCCACGTACCTCGCCATGAGCGAGGCCGTGGACCACATGCGCGCCGGTGGCGGCCCGACCGTCGTCGAGGCCGAGGTCTACCGCTTCTTCCACCAGAACGGCCCGTTCCCCGGCAGCGCGTTCGGCTACCGCACCAAGGACGAGGAGAAGGAGTGGCGGGCCCGCGACCCGCTGGCCCTCGTCTCGCGCCGGCTCGTCGAGAACGGCGTCCTGAGCGCCGGAGAGATCGAGGAGTGCACCGCGCGGGCCAAGGCGGTCATGGCCGCCATCGGTGACGAGCTGCTGGAGCCCGACCCCGAAGGAAAGCCGGGAACCCGCCGCATCAGGCCCGCCGAATGGCCCGACCCCTCCTTCCGCGACGTCGGTGTGCGGGGCGACCTCAGCGAGTTCGACGGCGTACGCCTCGCCGACACCGGGACCGGCCCGGACGCGTTCCAGGGGCGTCTGGAGCAGCGGAAGTTCATCGACGTCGTGGCCGAGGTGATGAGCCGGCGCATGGCCGAGGACTCGTCGGTCGTCGTCATGGGCGAGGACGTGCACCGGCTCAAGGGCGGCACCAACGGCGCCACCAAGGGCCTGGCCGAGGCCCACCCCGACCGGGTCCTGGGCACCCCGATCAGCGAGAACGCCTTCGCCGGACTGGCCGGCGGCATCGCGCTCGACGGCCGGTACAAGCCGGTGGTGGAGTTCATGTACGCCGACTTCATGTGGGTCGCCGCCGACCAGATCTTCAACCAGATCGGCAAGGCCCGGCACATGTTCGGCGGCGACGGACAGGGGTCCGGCGTCCCGCTCGTCCTGCGCAGCAAGGTCGCCATGGGTACCGGCTACGGCTCCCAGCACTCCATGGACCCGGCGGGGATCCTCGCCACGGCCCCCGGCTGGCGGATCGTCGCCCCGTCCACGCCCTTCGACTACGTGGGCCTGATGAACTCGGCGCTGACCTGCAAGGACCCGGTCGTCGTGCTGGAGCACACCGACCTGTACAACTCGGTCGGTCCGGGCCCGGTGGACGACCTGGACTACTGCCTGCCGGTGGGCAGGGCGGCGGTGCGCCGCACCGGGTCGCGGATCACCGTCGTGTCGTACCTCGCGATGACCAACTACGTCCTGGAGGCCGTCGAGCAGCTGGGCCTGGACGCCGAGGTCATCGACCTTCGCTGGCTCGACCGCGCCAGTCTCGACTGGGACACCCTCGGCGAGAGCATCCGCAAGACCAACAACGTGCTCATCGCCGAGCAGGGCCCCATCGGCACCTCCTACGGCGGCTGGCTGTCCGACGAGATCCAGCGCCGCTGGTTCGACTGGCTCGACCGGCCGGTCGAGCGCGTCGGGGCCGGCGAGTCCTCGCCCAGCATCAGCAAGGTGCTGGAGCGGGCGGCGATCGCACGGACCGAAGAGGTCGTGGCCGCGCTCCAGCGGGTCACCGGGAACTGACCCTCCCCGTAAGAGAGAACACCCAGGAGGGTTGATCATGGCAGAACTGTTCCGAATGCCCGCCGTGGCCGCCGACGCGGCAACGGCCGTACTGTCCGCCTGGCAGGTGGCGGAAGGGGCGTCGTTCACCAAGGACGACGCGCTGGTCTCCATCGAGACCGACAAGGCCGAGGTGGACGTGTCCGCCGAGCGGGACGGCGTGCTGCTCAAGGCGCTGTACGAAGCCGGCGTGGAGATCGAGGTCGGTGACCCCATCGCCGTGCTCGGCACCGTCGGCGAGCAGACCGGTGACCTCGACGCGCTGCTGGCGGAGCTCGGCGTGGCCGCGCCGGGCGAGGCCCGGCAGGCGGTGCGCCGGGACGTGCCGGAGGAGCCGGTCGCTCCGGTTCCCTCCGCCGCTCCGGCGCCCCGCGTCGCACCGGCTTCCGGTGAACCGGATCGCGGCGGGCGGATCTTCAGCAGTCCGCTGGCCCGCAGGCTGGCCCGCGAGGCGGGCCTCGGCATCGAGACCCTCACCGGCACCGGGCCCGGCGGCCGCATCGTCCGGCGCGACGTCGAGGCCGCGGTCGCGGCCGGGCGGGCACAGATGCCCGAGCCGCCCTCTCCCCCGGCCGCCGCACCCGTACCGCAGGCCCCCACC
>NZ_JBCEWQ010000076.1:0-41635 GCF_038448545.1 Streptomyces sp. CLV115 | reverse complement strand
GGGCGGGACCGAGAATCGGTCCCGCCCGGCGGCCGCGGAGTGTTCGTCTCAGCCGAACCAGGTCCTGACAGCGGCGAGCAGTTCGTCGTGACGCACGCCGTCGGTGCCGAGCCAGGCGACATGCCCGTCAGGACGCACCAGCATCACATCGGCCCCGAGCTCCTTGCAGGGATCGGCCACCACCACGTCCAGCCGGTCGGCCCACGCCGACAGGTCCAAAACGCCGCGGTCACCGGAGAGATCCAGTACGACCCCTCGACCGGAACGGAACAGTTCCGGGGTCGCCACGGCACCGGCCGACGTCACCAGAGTCGTATCGGGCAGGACGGCACCGAGCAGCTCGTGATCCGCCGAATCACCGGCGGACATGGGATAGCGCACCCGAGTGACGTACTGCGAAAGGAACTTGTTGACCACGTCGAACTCCAGCAGCTCCGCGAAGACCTCGCGCAGCGGAACGGCCCGGTCGAGCGGCGCCTGCAACGGGAGCTGGGCCAGGGCCCGCCGGCACGCACGTCTCCCCACGGGGTGCCGCTCGTCGTGGTACGAGTCGAGCAATCCGGAAGGGGCCCAGCCGTGCACGGTGCCGGCGAGCTTCCAGCCGAGGTTCACCGCATCGTGCACGGCGGTGTTCATCCCGTGCCCGGAGGACGGCGGATGCGGATGGGCGGCGTCACCGGCAAGGAACACCCGGCCCAGGCGATAGCTCCGGGCCAGCCGCGTAGGGCTTCCGTACCGCGTCATCCAGCGCACCTCGCGCAGATCCGGCGCCTGCCCGGTGACCCGCTCGATCGTGGAGCGGATCTCGTCGACGGTGAGCGGCTCCCCGTCGGACGGAGGCTCACGGTAGAACTCGACCGTCATCAACCGGACCTCGGTCGGATCGGCCGGATTGACCGGCAGCACACCGAACTGACCACTCGGATACGAGCCGGCCCTGAACAGCGCCTGCGCCTCGTCGTCCACGACGACATCGGCGATGACCCCGTAGTACGCAGGGGCGAGGGACTCGAACTCGAAGCCGGCCGCCTCGGCCACCAGACTCCGCGGACCGTCGCACCCGACGACGTACGAGGCACGCAGAGTGCCGGAACCCTCCGGCGAGACCACCGTGAGCGTCACGCCGTCCGCGTCCTGCTCGATGTCGATGACTTCCTGGCCGAGCCGCACCTCGACACCCAGCTCGACGGCGCGCTCCCGCAGCAGCTGCTCGCTTCGCCACTGCGGGACGATCAAGTCGTAGTCGGTCTCGGCCAGTTCGCCGTCGATGTCCCGGTAGACGAGACCGAAGTGACTGCGCCCCCAGGTGGGCGTGTCCGGTGTCCGGAAGCGTTCCTCCAGTCCTCTCTTGCGCAGGAAGTCCGCGATGTGTGCGTTGAGGAGCATGCCGCCGGAACGCTCCAGGAGCTCGGACCGACGTTCCAGTACGACCGTGGGAACCCCGGCCAGCCCCAGCTCGCACGCAAGCGTCAGACCGGCGGCGCCACTACCGACGATGACTATGGGATCAGACATGGCCTCAGCCTCCGCCATCGGGCTTAAGCGACCGCAAAGCGCCAGGGCCTATGGGGGATGGGGGATGGGGGAGCGAGGGAGGCGCCCGTACGTTCCGGGCCGGTGACCCCGGAGGCCGACTCGTCGTCGTTCCCCGTGCCGACGGCGCAGGGGGCCGTGCCCCTCGCACGCGCCGCTCCGTACCTCATCGCCCGACAATCACGCACCGTTCCGTTCGCCGACGGTGTCGCAGCGCGCCCGGGAAGTCCTGCCGAGCAGGCTCACGACCGCCCCGTCTCTGTCCGGGAAACGGTGGTGACCAGCAAGGACAGCGGAGGACTGTCCGGGACAGCGGACATCCCTTGCTGGACGGTCCCCCCGGCCAGCAGGGTCGGTGTTGCCGGCGCAGCAGTCACGTACAGCGACACATCAGACAGGAGTGCTCACATGCGCAAGAACGTACGGTCCGCACACATCGTCCCCCTCGCGCTCGCCGCGGTCTTCGTCGGTGGCCTGAGCGCCACCACGGCCGCCCCGGCCCAGGCGCGCACCGGGACCAACGCGTCCGCCCAGACATCCGCCCAGGCGTCCGCCCGGGTGACCGATGCCTACTACCTGCGCTTCAACAAGGGTTCGGTCACCAACTCCCGCCTCGAACTGGTCAAGCGCACGCCCGGCCGGGACAAGGTGATCAAGACCTACAAGGCGGGCTCCGGCCAGGTCAAGAACACCTGCGCGGTCGGCAAGGGCTGGCTGCCCAACGCCGGGGCGAGCAAGCCGTACGCCGTTCAGTGGCACCGCACGAACTTCGACGGCATCATCAACGGCTTCGTCATCAAGATCTCCGACCGCAAGTGCCACAACGGCACCAAGCGCACCGAACTGTTCATCCACAGCGAGATGAAGCCGAACGGCAAGCAGGGCACCACGTGTTTCCGGCGGCTCCGCGTCACCTGAAACGGTGGCCGGTGGCGGCGCGTTCCCGGCGAGGGCCGCCGGGGACATCAGCCGGTACGGACGGCGAACGGGCCGCCGTCGCCGAACGCGAGCCGGGCGAAGTTCTCGCCGATGCGGCGGTGTCCTGCCGGGTCGGGGTGGACCTCGTCGGGCAGCGGGAATTCGGCGTAGTCCTTCTCGCCGTACAGGTCACGGCCGTCGAGGTGGTACAGGTTCGGGTCGTCGGCCGCCCGCTGCTCGACGATCCGGGCGAGTTCGGCCCGGACGACGTTGAGCGTCAGGCGTCCGGCGGCGCGTTCGGCGGGATCGCCGGTCGCCCTGAACCGCAGGGTGCCGCCGTCGAAGTCGGGGGCGAGAGGGCCGGGGGTGTCCTCCTGGACCGGACACAGGACAGGGGACACGACCAGCAGGGGAGTGGTCGGATGCCCCTCGCGGATGGTGTCGAGGAAGCCGTGGACCGCGGGGCCGAAGGCGCGCAGACGCATCGCGTCGGAGTTGACGACATTGATGCCGGCCTTGACGCTGATCAGGTCCGCGGGCGCGTCCCGCATCGCCCGGGCGGTGAACGGATCCAGCAGCGCGCCGCCGCCGAACCCCATGTTGACCAGCTCCACCCCGCCCCGGGCGGCTGCCAGGGCCGGCCAGATGGCGGTCGGACGAGTGGCGTTCGAGCCGTGGCTGATGGAACTGCCGTGGTGCAGCCAGACCCGGCGCCCGTTGTCCGGCGCCTGTTCGACGGGGGCGTCGGTGCGCAGGGCGATCAGCTCGGTGATCTCCGTATGCGGGAGCCAGATCTCGATGTCCTTGTCACCGGCCGGAAGACCGGTGAACCGGGCGGTGCCGGCCGGTCCCTCCGTGAGCTCGAAGGACTGGGTGACCATGTCGGTGATCGTGCGTACGTTCCCGCCGGTCACCGTGGCCCGGGCGGCGAGACGGCCGTCGACCAGCAGGTCGTACACGCCGTCCGCCGGGGCCGGGAGACCTCGGTAGACCCGCTTGGTGGGCAGTGTGTCCAGTTCGATCGTGGTGGCCCGGGTGCGGAAGACCAGCCGTACGCCGGAGGGCTGGGCCTCGGCCACGGCCAGTTGGTCGTCGGGGATCTGCCGGCGTGCGCGGGCGGGCAGCCGGTGCGGCAGCAGACCGTGCGCGGTCGTTTCCACATCGAGGAAGCCGCGCAGGAGGTCCGTGGTGACAGGTGTGGTGATCGTGTTGTGTCCGGTGTTCATTGCCTCAGTGCCTCGGCCTGTCGATCAGGATTCTCGGAATGTTGTGGATGAGCCGGTGCGGGGTGCCTCGGACCGCCGCCGGCGCTGTGGCACCCCGGTGGTCAGGGGGTGGCCCGGTTCCGCAGCAGGGCGTCGAGGGAGTCCACGATCCAGAGCCAGGACTCCTGCGAGTCCGGCGAGCTGTGCTCGAAGCCTCCGGCCAGCTCCAGGCTGACGTAGCCGTGGAAGACGCTGCCCAGCATCCGGACCGCGTGCGTCTGGTCCGGCCCCGTCAGGTCGTAGCCGCGCAGGATCGCCCGCGTCATCTGCGCGTGCCGCACTCCGGCGCCGGCGGCCGCCGTCTCGGGGTCGAGCCGGAGCCGCGCGGCGGCGTACCGGCCGGGGTGCTCCCGGGCGTAATCGCGGTAGGCATCCGCGAAGGCGGCCAGGGCGTCCTTGCCGGCCCGCCCGGCCACGGCGTCGGCGACCCGGTCGGCGAGCTCCTCCAAGGCGAACAGGGCGATCCTGGTCTTGAGTTCCTGGGAGTTCTTCAGATGTGAGTACAGACTCGCGACCTTCACGTCGAACCGCCGGGCGAGCGCCGAAACGGTCACTTGGTCGAAGCCGACCTCGTCGGCCAGCTCCGCCCCCGCCAGCGTCAGACGCTCCGGGGTCAACCCCACTCTGGCCATAACGTTCCTCCTGATCGGCGATAGCCATTATGCATTTGCCTAAAAGGTATAGGCAAATGGGCCGGCCGGGTGGTCCCGAGGTGGGGGCCCATGCGCTGGGCAGCCGATTCCAGGAGCCTGAAGGATGGCGCACCTGCGGCTCACCGAGGAGCAGTTCGCGGAGCTGGGGGGCACGGTTGCAGGCACTGGCGGACGAGTACCGGGAGCTGTCCGATCCGTCGCTGTCGGACACCTCACTCGTCTTCGCGCTGTTCCACCCGGCATCGCGCGAGCGGGCCGAGGGGGACGCCGAGTGACCTCGGACGTCCGGAAGCTGCCGACCGGGTTCGGAGCGGGCACGGGCGCCACGACGGTGCTCGGACCCTCCCTCCGACAGGCGACCGTCCCCGCCCACCTGATGGGCCGGGTCGCCGCCACCTCCCGCATGCTCGCCATGTGCGCCGCCCCGTTCGGCGCCTTCCTCGGCGGGTCGGCCGGCCACCATCTACGACGTACGCACCCCGCTCTGCGCCGCCGCCGGTCTCCTCCTCACCATGACCGCCGTCATGTCGACCATGACCAGCAAGCGCCGGGTCGGGCGGCGCCGCGTGCCGCCGCCCCGGCCGATGAGCCGGATCACCCGAAATCCCTGAATCCCTGCCGGAAGTCGGGCGGAGACCGGCGCCGTACTTCTCGCGACCCACAGGGGCTCCTGCTTGTGGCAGAGGGAAGCGGGCCGGACGACATGGTCGTCGTGCTGCCCGCAGGCCATCCGCAGGCCGGGCGCGGCCCGGCGCGCATCCGGACGCCGAGCGCGAGTTCACCGGCCCGGTTCCCGATCCGGACTCCGGCGTAGGACACTCGGGTCAGCAGAACGAAGGAGAGATCTGTGACGGCTCAACCCGAGCACCCCGCAGGCCCCCGGGTCACCGCTGTCCCGCACACCATCAACGCGATCGGTGACGCATTGACCGGTGCCGAACGTGCCCGGTTCTACACCGAGGTCCTGGCCGCCGAAGAAGGCGAGGTACCGGGCGTGATGCGCCGCTGGTGGAAGACGGCGATGCTGCACCGTGCGCCCGCCGCGGTCCAGAGCCGGGCCAATGCCGCGGCCGGCCGCGCCCTCGTCTCCGTCGACGACCTGCTCGTGGACGAGCCGCGGTGAGCTGGACCGTCTGGACGGAGGAGATTCCGGCACAGACCGTGCTCGACATGCCCGTCGACCTCCGCAGGAAGACGGCGAACTTCCTGCGGGCCCTGGCCATCGAGGCCGGTGGTGCGATCAACCTCGGCAGGAAACCGCCCGGCGACGCGATGGACGACTTCGAGGTCCGGTACTCCCTGGAAGTCCCCGGCGAACCGGTCATCATCGAGTACATGATCATGCGGGAAGCCAAGGAGATACGCGTCTCGGTCCTGGTCTGGTTCCACTGACACGAGCCGCTCGGCCCATGGGCGGAACGGAGCGGCGGTCAGCCGGCTGCCGGGTCCGACCGCATGCGTGAGGCGGCGTCCGCCCAGCGGGTCCTGCCGAAACCGCCGTCGACGGCGTCCTCTTCGTACCGGCCTCGCTCGTCCAGCCAGGTCACGAGCCACTCGGCGAGACTGCCCGCGGCCACGAACCACGCCCTGGACAGGTCCTGGTCACCGATGGCATTGGGATCGAAGAGCAGAACTGTTCCGTCCTCGCTGTGACAGTCCACGCAGGCGAACCTTGCGCAGCCCCAGTCGAGAACAGGCACCACCCCTTTGGGCCACGACCACCATGTGTCGGCTCCTTCCGGCGGAATCCTGTCCTGGTAAGCCTGTACGGCCGACGTCTCCCAGTTCTCGTCCGGGCCGCCGCGGAGCGGAAGCACGGAGTCCGCGGGGCCGAAGCCGCCGTTCCCCGCCTTCCGGTAGAGCGCGGCAAGCAGGGGATGCAGGCGAAAGCCCAGATCCCGCTCGGCCCCGGCCAGTTCTGCGGCTGAAATCGGCGGCTGGAGGAGGTCACTTGCCGCAGATGCGGCCGCAACCCGACGGACCAGCGCCTCGAAGTCGTTGTTCACTGCCGAATCCTTTCCCATGCGCCCGACGGCCACGAGCCCGGGGCCTGATCAGCGGCTTTCGCGTATGCGCGGACGCGACGAGCGCGGCACCGACCACGATGCCCGGACCGGCTCGGGAACCGTTCGCCCGGATCCTGCGTGGCGTCTTGATGTCTTGATGTGTTGTCGGCTGGTGATGTGACCGAGGGGACCGGATGAAGGCGCGGACGATTGTGAGCGCGGCGGTGTCGGCCTGCGTGGTGCTGGTGGCGTGCGCGTGCGGTCCGGAGAAGGCGAAGGAGGACACGGACGCGAGGGCCTCGCAGCCGTCCGCGTCCACCGGGGCGAAGGAGCCGTCGGCCACGCCGTCCGCATCGGCGCGGACCGAGAAGCCGCCGGCCACCGAGACCGGCGACCGGCCCGCGCCCCGGACGACGCAGGGCGCGATCCAGCGGTACGAGCAGTACCTCCACGCCGTGGGCCGTGAGGACCTCGACACGGTCTGCGATGTGGCCGGGCCCGCCGCGAAGAAGGCGCAGGACGAAGGGCTCGGCCCGTGCACGTCGACGTACCCCGTCGTGTTCCAGATGATCTCGCCCGTGCAGAAGAAGGCCCTGCAAACCGCGACAATCGACCCGCAGCGCATCATCGTGAGCACACCCGACAAGATCGAGATGCCGACCGAAGCGGTCAGAGCCTCCGTCACCTTCTCCGAGACCGAACTCGGCAGCTGCACACTGGAGTACCTCGGGAACAACTGGTACATCACCGACTGAATCCCCGCGCCGTGCGCGGAGCCGCCCCCGATGGTGCGTGGGCCGGTCGGATCCTGCGCAGGGTGTGGTCCCGCGCCGGCGGCAGAGCATTGGAAAAGCGGCTCGACATGGCCGATCCCGAGATCGGCGTCAAACGCCCTCGGGAGCACTTCGCGACGTTCGGCCGCGGTTCTGGTAGCGAACGGAGCGGTGCTCAGGCAGGCTGAGCTGCATGGTTTCGGTAGTGCAGAACGTGGCGATCGACTGTTCGGATGCCTATGAGCTGGCTCGGTTCTGGAGCGAGGTGACCGGTTGCCCGCTGCACCCGGAGGACAGGCGGGGCAGCAGGGAGACCCAGGTGACCCTTCCGGAGGGTCCGCTGCTGTACTTCAACCAGGTGCCGGAGCCGAAGACGATCAAGAACCGGATCCACTTGTGCCTGCGCCCGACGACCTCGCGCGAGGAGGAGATCGAGCGGCTGCTGAATCTCGGAGCCACCTTGGTCGCGGATCGCAGGGAGTCCGACGGCGCGGGCTGGGCCGTCCTCGCCGATCCTGAAGGCAATGAATTCTGTGTCCTTCGCAGTGAGTCCGATCGCGCCGCGATGTCTCCCTGAGAGTCCGGGACGGCTCGGAAGCCGAGCCGTGCCCTGTGCGTGACAACTCGGTTGCGACGGGTGTGGTCACCTGGGCGAAGATGCCCGTATGAGCCGAGAGACAGAAGAGGTACGCGAAGCGATCGCAGGTGAGCTGCGTCTCATGGATCCCAGCGTGCGCATGTCACGCACGCTTGCCCGACAGCTGATGGACCCGGACTTCGTGGAGGTCGGTGCTTCGGGGCGGCGGTGGACGTACGACGAGATGCTTGCCGCGCTGCCCGAGCTGGACGGTGCGGCGGAAGGCGGTCCGCGCTACGTGCCCTCGAACTTCACCGGTGTCCTGCTGGCGCCCGGACTGGTGCACCTCACCTACGAGACCACGTCGGACGGAGAGCGGGCGCGGCGGAGCTCGCTCTGGCGCAAGCAGGGTCCGGCCGCAACGTGGCAGATGTACTACCACCAGGCCACACCCATCCCGCCCGACAGCATGTGACGGCGAATCTCGGGGCGGTGGTCGTCCGTTGGCACGGGCACGGGCACGGGCATGGGTACGGGCAGCACGGGCGCGGGCACGGGCACGGGCACGGGCACGGGAATGACGGAGCGTCTCATGCCCGATGGGCAGCGGGAGAACCTCCAGCAGACTGCTCCCACGCCCCCAGCGCGTCCGCACTCGCACCCCGTACCCGCACCCGCACCCGCACCCGCGGCCCGTACCCGCACCTGCGGCCCGTACCCGCACCGCACCCGTACTCGCACCCGCACCTGCGGCCATGGGGCCGGGTCCTGTCGCTATGCCGTGCGGCGGCATCCGGCGAGGAGGGTGGCGACCATGCGCTTGGCGTCGGCCTGTTCGTAGTCGGGGCCTGTGATGCACAGGTTTCCGATGGCCCGCATGAGCGTGTAGGCGGTGAGGCCGGGGCTGAGTTCGCCGTCGGTAGCGCAGGCGTCGAGCAGGGTCGCGCAGGCCGGAACCAGCGTGTCGAGCATGAGGCTGTGGAGGTTCTCCAGCCCTGCATCGGCCGACCCCAGCGCGGCGCCGAGGCCGTGCTTGGTCACCAGGAACTCCACGAACGCGTCCACCCATAGGGTCAGCGCGGTGAACGGGGAGGCCGAATCCTCCAGGAGCCGGGGCGCGAGTGCGGCGCAGGTGTCGATCTGGTGCCGGTAGACGGCGGTGACGAGGTCCGCCCGGGTCGGGAAGTGGCGATAGATCGTGCCGACGCCGACGCCGGCGCGTTCGGCGATGTCGCGGATGGGGGCTTGGACGCCCTGATCCACGAAGACCGCCGCTGCGGCCGCCAGCACACCGCCGCGGGTGCGTTGCGCCTGTGCTTGGCGCACTCCGACCGTCTCCGGCACGAGGGCCTCCTTTTTTCGCGGAACAATGTTCCGCTAAAGTGGCGGAACGGTGCTCCGCCAAAGTACGGCAGAGCGCTCCCGTGGAGAAAGGACAGGTCCCCCCATGTCTTCCAGCCACCTCGACCAGCGGATCGTCGCGGTCAAGCCCATCACCGTTCCCGCGCCCGGCCGCGGCATCGACCTACAGGTGAAGGTCACCGCCCCGCTCTCGGGCCAGAACCTGCCCCTCATCCTGTTCTCCCACGGCAACGCGTGGTCCCTGGACGGATACGAGCCACTCGTCGACCGATGGGCCGCAGCCGGGTTCGTCGTCGTGCAGCCCACCCACCTGGACTCCCGCCGCAACGGTCTCGGGTGGGACGACCCGCGCTTCGCCACCGTCTGGCGCGTCCGGATCGCCGACCTCCACGCGGTCCTCGACGGCCTCGACGACATCCTCCGCCAGGCCGGCGGCCTGGAGACCCGTGTCGACCGTGAGCGCATCGCGGTCGTCGGCCACTCCTGGGGCGCCCAGAGTGCCGGCGCGCTCCTCGGCGCACGCGTGCTCGACGCCGAGGGCATGCCCGGAGAGAACTTCGCCCACCCCGCGGTCGCGGCCGGCGCGCTGATCGCCGCGACCGGGACCGGCGACAGCCTCACCCCGTTCGCCGCCGAGCACCTCCCGTTCATGAGGCCGGACTACTCCACCATGACCACCCCGGCCCTGGTCGTCGCGGGCGGCAAGGACCGGTCCCAGCTCTCCACGCGCGGCCCGGAGTGGTTCACCGACGCCTACCACCTCGGCCCGTCCCCGAAGAGTCTGCTCACCATCGCCGAGGGCGAGCACACCCTGGGCGGCATCGCCGGCGAGATGGCAGCCGAGACCACCGACGAGGACCCCGCCCGCGTCGCCCTCGTCGCCGACGCGATATCCGCCTACCTCCTCGACGCCTTCAAGCTCAACAGCGCCGCGTGGCACGCCCTCAACAACGCCACCGAGGCCGGCGACAGCACGTGGAGCATCTCCGGCAAGTGACCGCGGCCGGCCCGCGCTGCCGACCGGGCCAGGGGCGGACGGCGCGGTCCCACCGGTTCACATCAACCGCGACTGACCGCGCCGACTCGCCCGTGACGCCCGGACCCACCGGCCAAGATCAACCGCAGGCCGGCTCGCTAGGGTCGGAGGCATGACGACACCCCTTGCCGGCAGTGCCTTCGACTCGCTCCGCCTCGACGCCGTAACCGACCAAGAGACGCTGCGCCGGACCTACGCACTTCCCAGCGACGCGGCCATGCGCAAGCAGATGACCGAACTCACCGACCAGACCCGGCGGTTGATCGGCTGCTCACCGCTGGTCCTGGTCGCCAGTGCGGACGCCGAGGGCAACTGCGACGTCTCGCCGCGCGGCGGCCCCGCCGGGTTCGTCGCCGTTCTGGACGAACGGACGGTGGCGATACCCGACGCGACCGGCAACAAGCGGCTGGACACCCTGCAGAACGTCATCGCCACCGGACGGGCCGGGCTGCTGTTCATCATCCCGGGGCGGACCACCACCCTGCGGGTGAACGGCCGGGCCGTCGTCTCCACCCGCCCGGAGCTGCTGTCACAGCTGACCGCCGTGGGAAAACCGCCGGCCAGCGCGCTGGTGCTGGGTATCGAGGAGGTCTACCCGCACTGCCCCAAATCGCTGCTGCGCAGCGGGGCCTGGAAGCCGGAGCAGTGGCTGCCGGCGGACGCCCAGCCGACCTCGGCCGAGGTGACGCTGGCCCAGCTGCGGATGCCGGAGCTGACGATCGCCGACATCGAGCAGGTGGAGGCGGACTCGCTGAAGTACCGGTACGAGTAACGGGCCGTCCGGCGAGCGCTGGACCACCGGCCCGCCGAACCCGCAGGCCGGCGCGTCGCCCCGGGATCAATCATGGGCCGGTCCGTAAGGCCTGGCACGGTTCAGCTCGCACCTCCCCTCCGTGCAGGACCGACGCAGCCGCCCCGCCGAGACGGTCTCCGCGAGGCCGATCACCCAGCACATCGGGCAGCCGCGCAGCGCGACCAGGCCGACCGGGGCGAGCAGAAGGCTCACCGGCCCGACGACCGGTAACAGGGCCAGGGATCCGGCCAGCGCGCCGAACCCGACGGCGCCACGGGCCAGATGGCGCGGAACGGTGTCGCCGGCGAAGCCACCGCGCGCCACCGCCTTGCGCGCGCCGACGGCGCCAGGTCCGGAACCGGGCAGGGAGCCGGGTGGGAAGTCGGGCGTGGAACCAGACCCGGACAGGGAGTCGGGCGTGGAACCAGACCTGGACAGGGAGTCGGGCGTGGAACCAGGTCCGGAACCGGGCGTGGCGGTGCGTGTCCTCGTGGTCGGGTCAGGTGTCATCGTGGGTACCTCCCGTCCCGGCCGGATCGTCCAGCAGCGTCTCGCGCACCGCCGAACGGGCCCGGTGCAGACGGGACTTCATCGCCGCGGTGCTCAGCCCGAGCCGGTCGGCGACGGTGCGTCCGGGCAGTCCCTGGACGTCCCGCATGACCAGTACCTGCCGCTGGTCCTCGGGCAGGGCGGCGACGGCAGCCGCGACGCGTTCGGCCTCCAGGCGCAGCAGGACGTCCTCCTCGGCGGATCGCGCGGCGCCACCGAACGTGCCGAATGTGCCGGACGTGCCGGCCCCGTCGAACCGGCCCGATGCTCCGAGCCCGCCGGGTTCGTCGGCCGGTCCGCGACGGAGCACGGCGCGGGTGCGCCGCAGGCACTCGTTGCGGACGATCCGGAACATCCACGATGCCAGCGCCCCGGAGGCGCGCAGCATGCCGATCTTGCGGTAGAGGATGATCAGCGCCTCCTGGGCGGCATCCTCGGCGTCCTGCGGTGAGGCGCACAGCGTGTGCGCGAACCGGTGCACGTGCGGGTAGGAGCCGTACACCAACGCGGTGAGCGCCTCGACGTCGCCGCGTTGCGCCGCGCCGACCAGGGTCGCGCCGGGCCAGGTGTGGTCAGCCACGCTGACGCCTCCGGCGGCGCAGCAGCGTGACAGTGCACGCGCACAGCAGCAGCGCGGTGGCCGCGGCGGCGATGACGAGGGCGGTCATGGGTTCCTCCCGGTGGGGTGCAGGGCGGACGCGGTCGTCCGCACGCATATGAGAGGCGCGGCGGGGGCGAAAGGATTCGCCCTTCCGTGAACCGGTGGTTCGGTCTTCCGCGAACCGGTGGTTCGGGGAGGAGAATCCGGTGCGGCTTGCGGCTTGCGGCTTGCGGCTTGCGGCTTGCGGTGAACGCAGGGAACGCCGGGGACGAGTTCGGGTTACGGGTTGCCGGCCGGCATCTGCGTGAAGCCGGACAGTAGGGCGATGACCCGGCTGAACCCGCCGGGGTGCGGCCATGCCGCGGTGCGGGCACGGTTGCCGCCGCTGCCACCGCGGACGGCCGGGAAATCCCCGAGGAACACGGGAGTCGCGTGGGGGGCTGCTGGGGGCCATCCCCGATGTCGGCGCGAGCGCCCACCGGGACGCTGGAGTCATGTCCCGCCTCAAGCGCGTCCTCATCACTCTCACGGTGATCGCTGTCGTCATCGGCCTCGCGCTCGGCGGCGGCGCCCTGTGGCTGTACTCCGACGCCAAGGTGTCCACCGTCGGCTCAACCGACTTCAGCAACGAGATGGCGGTGCCGCCGCCGGCGAAATCGACGGTGCAGAGTGATGGGACCCGGGTCTTCGATCTGACGATGCGGGCCGGGGAGAAGGAGTTCAGGACCGGGCAGAAGACGCCGACCTGGGGCTTCAACGGGGATTACCTGGGACCGACGCTGCGTGCCGAGCGCGGCGAGAAGGTCCGGGTGAGAATCAGGAACGCGCTGGGGGAGGAGTCCACCGTGCACTGGCACGGGATGCACCTGCCCGCGAAGATGGACGGTGGCCCGCACCAGATGGTCGCCCCCGGCGCTGCCTGGACCCCGCACTGGACCGTGAACCAGCCGGCCGCGACCCTCTGGTACCACCCGCATCCGCACGGCAGCACGGAGAAGCACGTGCAGCGGGGGCTGGCCGGGATGTTCCTCCTCGACGACGAGAAGTCCGACCGTCTCGCACTGCCCAAGAAGTACGGAGTCGACGATCTGCCGGTCATCGTCCAGGACGTGAAGTTCGACGGGGCGAAGTTTGACCACGGGCACAAAATACTGTCGGACACCGGGTTCCTCGGGAACCGGACGATGGTCAACGGCACCCTCGACCCGTACAAGGAGGTCGGCGACGAGCTCGTACGGCTGCGGCTGCTCAATGCCTCGACCGCGCGCATATACAACTTCGGATTCTCCGACGACCGGGAGTTCGCGCTCATCGGGACGGACGGCGGGCTGCTGGAGAAGGCGACCCGGATGAACCGGATCCGGATGTCGCCCGGTGAACGGGCCGAGATCGTGGTGCGGGTGAAGCCGGGCGAGAGGACCACTCTGCGCAGCTTCCCGAACGACTCCTACGGGGACTTCTGGTCGAAGCGCTTCGCGGGCGGCGACGACTCCTTCGACGTACTGCAGCTGCGGGCGGAGAAGACCCTGCGGACCTCACCCGAACTGCCCGCCAGGCTGGGCGAGCTGGAGGTTCCGGACGGGTCGGACTCGGTACGCGGACGGTTCTTCGGACTGCGCACCTCCGGCATCAACGGCAAGAAGATGCAGATGGGCCGGATCGACGAGACGGTCACCCGCGGTACCGCCGAGACCTGGACCGTGCGCAACGAGCACAGCACGCCGCACAACTTCCACATCCACGATGTGCAGTTCCGGGTGCTGGAGGTGAACGGCGAGGAGCCGCCGGCCGAGCTGCGCGGCGCGAAGGACACGGTCTTCGTCCCGGGGAACACGACGGTGAAGCTGGCGATGCGCTTCGACGGGCCGGCGGACCCGGACACTCCGTACATGTACCACTGCCATCTGCTGTACCACGAGGACCTGGGAATGATGGGGCAGTTCGTGGTCGTCGAGAAGGGCGAGAAGGCGGGCAAGGTGCGCGCACCGCACTCACACGCGGGGCACTGAGCGGTTGGCTCCCGAAGTCCTTCGGGGTTGGTCACGCTGCCGGGGCGGCGGAGGAGCAGCCGCGTGCGAACAGGGCCGACGGAGTTGTCAGTGCCGGATGACATCATCCGGACATGAGCGGCGATTCTTTCAACTGGCACGAGTTCCTGGGACGTTGGCAGGAGGAGTGGGTTCCGCGCGAGGACGAGGATGAGGACGGGTACGGGAGCGAGGACGGCGGTCAGACCGTCGCCCCTCTGGGCAGGCCCGGGGCGGACGAGGCGGCGATCGCTGCGGCCGAGGAGCGGCTGGGGCGGCGGCTGCCGCCCTCGTACCGGGAGTTCCTGTCCGTGAGCGACGGGTGGCACGTGGACCAGACGGCCGGGATCTACCAGCTCGGCGGCGCCGCGGACATCAACTGGTTCCAGGATCCGTACGACATGACCCCGATGTATGAGGAGAATCTGGGCGACAACCCGCGCGAGGAGGACGTCCTGCTGGCCGGCATGTGGCAGCGGGCGCTACAGCTGGAGACGGACTCCGACCTGTCGTACGCCCTGCTCGACCCGGGCGACAGCGACCAGGACGGCGAATGGGCGCTCTACGTCTACAAGGGCTGGGGCGGTGAGCTGCCGGACCGGTATCCGTCGTTCCGCGCGTACATGGAGGCCATGTACCGCGGCTTCCACTCCGTCCGGGTGGAGAGACCCGACTTCGAGAACGCGACCACGCGCGCCCAGGACGGCCATGTGGAAGCAGCCCGTCTGCTCGCCCTGCGCGGACGTCACGAGGAGGCCCTGCCCCTGCTGGAGGAAGCGCTGTCCTTCGGACGGCCACGGAGCGCCGTCCTGCTGAACCAGATCCGGCATCTGCTGGCTCCGCACAGCTCCTGGGGGTACGGCAATCTGGTCGCCGACCCGCGCTACCTGCCCGAGATCCTGCCCGTGGAGGCCATGGAACCGGCCCGTGGCGCATGGCGGCTGGGCGGTGACGACCACTGGCTCGGGATGATGGCCGCCCGTGGGGCCGCCCGGAAGACCGCGGAAACCGTACTGAGCACGATGCGGGACGGCACGCACTGCTACGCGCCTCCCGGCGCATGGGGCCGGGCCGTCGCCGGGGCCCGGGAGTCGGCCCGCTGGGGGGCGACCGACGCCGCATGGCGGGTGTTGCGGGACGCGCTCCCGCTGTGGGAGGCGCCAGGACCCTCGCTGATCGCCCCGATCGGCCTGCTCGCCGATCCCGTCCTGGGCCCGCTGATCACGCCGGAGCGAGGGCGGGAGATCCTCGCGACCCCGCGGGCCGGGGAGACGGGCTCCGCTCCCGGTCCGGTGCCCGATCTCGACCCGCCGGGGCTCGCCTGGCTGATGGAGCCCGCGGCGAACCGGTGGTTGCTCGACGGATACCGCTGCGTCTGGGTCGAGGGAGCCGACCCGTCCCGTCTGCCCGATCTGATCGGCGAGGAAGGCGCCGTACTCGGCGCGCCCACGGAACCGGGCAAGGCGTCCTGGCGGGCGCCCAGACCTCACGAGAGGGAGGGCGTGGAACTCTGGGAGGACCGGGCCGTGGTCGCCGTCGGCCGCACCGTGGAAGCGTGGGCCTTCGCCTTCGAGGGCCACTTCTGCCACCTGAACGAGCTGTTCCTGTCGCCCGCTCCGGCCGCCTCCGCGTCCGGCCGCGCGGTGGTGGTGTGGCGCGACCCGAGGCATACGTCGTCCCCGGGTGACCACCCGGCCGCGTTCCACCTGTCGGTGGCCGAACGGGGCGAGGAGAGCTACGCGTTCACCGTGCGGGGCACGGAGATCCAGCGCTCCGGCGCGATACCCGGGGCCCTGGACCCCGTACGGCTGTTCCGCCCGGAAGACACCGAGCCGGACCGCGAACGGCGTTTCCTGGAGGCCCTGCACGCAGAGCTCGGGCTCTCGCTCCCGCGCTTCGCGCTGAGCCGGGGCAGGCTCCACACCTTCACCACCACCTCCTGGACCCGGGCGCCGCGCCCGGGCGAGGGGTTCGCCCATGCCTACATCCGCTTCGCGGGGCGGTGACCGGTCGCGAGCGGCCGCCGCGGCGGACGGCGGATTCCGACGCTGCTCCAGCTTTCCGACGCCGTTGTTGCTGCTGCCGCCACCGCTGCCGCCGCCGCTTCTGCACCTGATGCCGCTGCCGTCGCCGCCGCCCTGGATCATGAGGTACAGTTGATCTTGAGAGTTCGCCGCAACACACGGCGGATGACCTCGCGTTGGTCGTCCAAGGAAAGACGCCCCGCTTCCTGCGGGGAAATGCAGGTGCAAGGCCTGCCCAGCGCTCACTCACGAGGCCCTTCCCCCCGCCGGGGGGAGGGCCTCGGATCGTTTCGGTCGGAGGTCGCTTCGAGGAGGGTCTCGGCGGTCGCGGTGCGGGCGTGGAGGACGGAACGGCCGACGCTGGGCGCTGACCAGACCCGCGTCGCGCAGCGCGGTCAGGCGCTGACGAACTGACGGCCCGGGCTCCCTCCACCACGAAACAGCGTGAACAGGACTCCACCTGCCGGTACATGGCGCGGCCCTCTGCCGGTACGCGGCGCGGCCCTGCCGTGCGGCCCGATCGACCGTTGTTGCCGCGCCCGGCAGCCGGTCCCGACGCGCCCTGAGCGGCACCGGCCGGAGCCTCCGTCCGGCATCCGGGCCCCATGGGGCGGCCGGGGGAGCGGTCACGGGGCCGCCGGCGGTGTGCTCGGCTTTCTTCCCGGCTTGCGGCGCCGGGTGGCCGCCGCGCGGATCTCGTCGGTGGCCGCACGGTAGGCGGGCGCGGCGTGGGCGAAGTAGTCGAAGAGGAGTTCGCGCTGCTCGGGTGTGTAGCGGTTGAGGACCTCGGCGATGCGCCGGCGGGCGGGGCCGACCACGTCGTCGATGTCGGGGAGGCTGTCGGCCGATGCCTCGACCACGACCCGGCGGCGGTCGGCCGGGTCGGCGGCGCGGTGTACATGGCCGGCGCGCTCCAGCCGGTCGATCAGGCGGGTGGTGGCACCCGTCGTGAGACCGGTGCGGGTCGCCAGTTCCCCCGAGGTCATGCCGCCCGCGAGCGTGATCTCGCTCAGCGCGTACCACTCGCCGGCCTGTAGCCCCGCGGCCTCGGCACCGGCCAAGGCGTGCAGCCCCACGGCGTGACTACCACCGAGGAGACGGCCGCGGTCAGAGCGGTGATCGCCTCGCTGATCGACGCGTGGCAACGCCATGACGCGCAGGCATACGGCGCCCGGTTCACCGCCGATGCCACGTACATCACCTTCGTCGGCACCTACTACCAAGGGCGCGCCGACATCGTGGAGAGCCACCGCACGCTGTTCGAGAAGCACCTGAAGGGGACCCGGCTCGCCGACGAGGTCCTGGACGTCCGCTTCCACGGGCCGGACACGGCCGTGGTCACGGGCCGCGGCGACACCTACAGGGGCAGCCGGCCGCAGCGGCTCACGAAGATCCAGACCTACACGCTGGTGCGCGAGGCGGACGGGGAATGGCGCATCGCCGCCTTCCACAACACCAGGCGCAAGCCGCTGCTGGAAGCGATCTCGTTCAGGACGGCCCCGGGCCTGGTCCCGGCCGCCCAGAAGTAACCCACCCTCCCTCACCACAATGATGCGGCCCCCGGCCGCGGAAAGCCCGAGTGATCACCCATGACGACCCGTCAATTACCTGCCGCCCCGATCGCGAGCGACCCGGCCCCCGAGAAGAGTTCCCGGCCACGCCGGCGCCGCGTCAAGCGCATGCTCGGATACTCCGCCCTGGCGCTGGCCGGGGTCGCCTGCGGCGGCTTTCTCTGGCTTGACGCAACGTCCGACGTGCACAGCACCGGCCAGGCCGAATGCACCCGCGTCACCCCTGTGGCCACGGCCGCCCAGACGAAGGGGCAGGCCGAGAAGGATCACGCGGCGATCTGCGGGGTGCTGGACTCCATGACCGATGCCTGGGATCGCAACGATGCCGACGCCTACGGCAAGAAGTTCACGGAGAACGCCACCTACACCACCTTCGTCGGCACCCACTACACGGGCCGCAAGGACATCACCGACGCCCACCGGGCCCTGTTCGACGGGTTCCTCGACGGCAGCAAGCTGGCCGACTCCTTCCTCGACGTCCGGTTCCTCTCCCCGGACACCGCCGTGGTCACCAGCCGCGGCGACACGTACACCGGCGACGAGCCGGACGAACTGTCCAAGATCCAGACCTACACGCTGGTCCGCGAAACGGACGGCGAATGGCGCATCGCTGCGTTCCACAACACCCAGCGCCAGTCGGTGATGGAGCGGGTCTCGTTCATCTTCTCCCTCGACACCAGGCCCGAGGCCGAGAAGTGACCGCGCCGCCGCGGCGCCGAGCCCTGGTCACCGGAGCCAGTGAGGGCATCGGGCGGGCCTTCGCCCGAAGGCTCGCCGCTGACGGGTACGCGGTGACCGCCGTCGCCCGCAACGAGGACCGGCTGCGTTCCCTCACGGCCGGACTCGGCCCCGTACACCGCGCCCTCGTCGCGGACCTGGCCACGCCCGAAGGCATCGAGCGCGTCGGCCGCGAAGTCGAGCAGGGTCGCTTCCACCTTCTGGTCAACAACGCCGGCACGGCGACCTCCGGTCCCTTCACGGATGTGCCCGTGGCGAGCGCGGCGGCCATGATGCGGCTGAACTGCGACGCCGTGGTCGCCCTCGCCCACGCCTTCCTCGCCGGGGCCCGGGCGGGCGACGTGCTGCTGAACGTGTCCTCCACACTGGCGTTCGCGCCCATGCCGAACCTGAGTGTCTACAGCGCCACCAAGGCCTTCGTGACCTCGTTCTCGGAATCGTTGTGGCACGAGCACAAGGACCGCGGCGTCTACGTCGTCAATCTGTGCCCCGGCATGACGTCCACCGCATCCCAGCCGCACACCGGCGAAGGGGTACCGGAGGCATTGGTGCAGACCCCGGAACAGGTCGTGGCAGCGGCACTGACAGCGCTGCGACAGCGCCGACGGCCGACCGTGATCTCGGGGAGGAAGAACACCCTCTTCGCCGCAGCGATGCGTGCCCTGCCGCGCAGGACCGTCCTCGGCGTACTCGGAAGCGACCACTGACACCGCGCAGCCACACGAACAAGGGGGCTCAGAACGGGTGCCCCCTCAAGGCGGGATCGCATGAGCGCACCGGTTTTCGGCGGCGCCGCCACTTTCAGCCCGCAGGTCCTGCCAGGGCCTTGAACGCCGGGCGCAGCAGGGCGGCGACGCGGTCGGCCGGGATGTCGCGAAGAGCGGCCAGGCCGAGGAACTGGTGGCCGATGGTGACACCCAGCAAGGCGGTGACGAACAGTGCGGCGCGCAGCTCGGCGTCCTCGGTCGCGGGCAGAGCGGCGCTGACGCTGTCGATCTGCCGGCCAAGGGTGGCGCGGACGTGATCGGCTGCTGCCGGGTCGGTGAGCATGGAGCGAATCATCGCCAGCGTGCCCTCGGGAAGGCCGCCGAGCTTGAGGCCGAGCGTGGCCAGCAGCTGATCGACGAGCAGGTCGGTGTCAGTGGTTTCCGGCAGTGCGGGAAACGCCTGCATGGCTTGGTTGAAAAGCTCGCGCTTCGAGCCGAAGTACTGCATGACCAGAGCGGGGTCGACGCTCGACGCAGTCGCCACGGCGCGGATGGTGGTGCGGTCGAATCCCTTCTCGGCGAACAGCTCCCGGGCGCCGTCGAGAATGCGCGCCTCGGTCGCTCGGCGGCGGTCGGCGCGGGACTGGCGAGGAGTGGACACCGATTCACTTTACAGCCGTTGACCGAACCGTCCGTCGACCCTACGGTGAGTGGCTCAACGAGTGTTGAGCGAATGGAGTCCCTGTGCCGCATGTGGATACACCTGGTCCTCGCACCCCTCGCGAGGTGCTGAACCGCTACTACCAGGCCATGCTCGACAAGTCCGCAGACGATCTCGCCGATCTCTATGCCGTGGACGCGGTGCATGAGTTCCCGTTCACCTCTACCGGGTTCCCTCCGCGTTACGAGGGACGCGAGGCGGTGCGCGCGGGATACGGGGCGGCCTGGGGTGCAAGTCCTGTCCGGGTCCAGGAGGTCAGGAAGATCGCGGTCTACGAGACCACCGATCCGGAAGTGATCATCGCCGAACACGTCGTGCTGGGAACGTTGCCGACCGGACACACCGACTTCACCGTCCCCGGTCTTCTGATTCTTCACGTTCGCAGCGGACTGATCACGCGGGCCCGCGACTACATGGACAGCTTGGGGGTCCCCAGCGCCGGAGGAGGAGAGCCGGGCTGACGTATGCGGGTCGCATACGGTCGGTCGGTCGATTGGTCGGCCGTGCCGTGCAGGAGTTGGCGCAGCATCGAGAAGTCGAGCAGTTGGCCGCGCATCGCGCCGAGCTCAAGGACGTGATCCTGAAGTTCCTGGGCGTCGCGTCCCGGGTGCAGAGGGCAGCGCTTGCCCGCTCGGACGGCGACAGTGGTCAGGACGGCGACGGGGGCCGGGGCGGCCGGCTCGACGAACTCGTGGAGGAGCTGTGGCTCGCGCAGGCAGAGATCGATCTGGCGTCCAGGACGGAGCCGCTGCGTGGCGCTGCCTACCGCTATGCGTTCCGGCTTGCCGAAACGGCCCGGGGCGGCGCTGCCGACGCGGCCACGCTGCGCGGGGTACAGGCCGAATTCATGGACGCTGCCTATGACGATCTGTGGCCGGGCCGGCACCGGGTGACCGCCTCCAGCGACTCGGGCAGGAATGCGTGAAGCGGTAGAGGTTGAGGTAGAGGCAGAGGTAGAGGTTGAGGCTGAGGTTGAGGTTGAGGTTGAGGTTGAGGTTCCTGGTCAACCGCGTCCGCTTCGAAGGCGACAACGACCGGTGGTTTTCCACCGGGCTGACGAGCGACGCTCGCACGCTCCTCGTCCGTGGGGCCCCGGAATGCCGGATCTTGAAACGCCGGACGGACAAGTGCCGAAGCCTGGATCGTCGAAGCCCGGATCGTCGTAGACCAGCTCCAAGCCTTGGCGCCCCCTGTCCACCCTGAGCCCCTCACTCCGTTCGAATGAATCGACGGGCAACAGAAGGAGTCGCCGTCGCACCTCCGGACCCGGCCCGTTACGCGCCCGAGGCGTCTGGACCGGCCCGTTCACCGGGCGGACGATCTCATGCCCGCCGGACGGACAAGCGGAGCTCCTGGTGTGCGTGGCGCAGAGTGATGGGCGTCATAAGCGGTGGATCACTGTTCTACTACGGTTGCTCTGCATGACCCACACCGAGATCGAGATCACCGCGGAGTTGGTCCGGGACCTGTTGCGCGACCAGCACCCCGACCTGGCCGATCAGCCCTTGAAGCTCGGCGCGCGTGGCTGGGACAACCAGCTGTGGCGACTCGGCGACGACCTCGCCGTACGGTTGCCCTGGGCGACACAGTCCGCGGACGAGCTGCTGCGCAAGGAACACGCCTGTCTGCCCGCCCTAGCCCCGCACCTTCCGTTGCCGGTCCCTGTCCCACAACGTCTCGGCGAGCCCTCCGAACGGTTCCCGCGGCCCTGGATCGTCACCACCTGGGTACCGGGCGAGCCGGCCGACCGCGCCCCCGCCACGCGTCCTGCTGAGGCTGCCGACACCCTGGCCGCCTTCCTGACGGCTCTTCATCGCCCGGCCCCCGACGGGGCGCCCGCCGGCCGGGGCCGCGGCGGACCGCTGGCCGACCACGCCGACGGATTCGCCGACGGGCTCGCCTCGGCCACGGAGCTGGGGCTGATCCCCGACCCGGACGCCGTCCGCGCGGTCTGGGAGGACGCCGCCGCCGCGCCCGACTGGGCGGGCCCGGCACTGTGGCTCCACGGTGACCTGCACCCGGCCAACGTTCTCACCGCGGACGGCACCTTCTGCGGCGTGATCGACTTCGGCGACCTCTGCGCGGGCGATCCGGCCTGCGACCTCGCCGCCCCTTGGGTACTGCTGCCGGACGGCGCCGCCGACCGCTTCTATGAGGCCTACCAGCCGGCCCCGGACGCCGCGACCTTGCGCCGCGCCCGCGGCTGGGCGGTGCTGCGCGCCCTCTCCTGCATCCTCATCGGAGACGCCGGCGTCCACGGCCGTCCCGGAGGCAAGCCCACCTGGGGCCCGCCCGCCCACGCCACGCTGCGACGCCTCGTCGCAACGGCCGGCCGCTGAATCACGCCCTTGACCCGGCGGCGGGAAACCCGCTGCCCGTCGCCGCACGTAAACCCGAGCGGATCAGGGCTTCAACATCATCCCGTTGCCCTTTTGGCGCGTATCTCGGTCACACCCCAGGACGCCGCGGGCCGAGCCCCGCGGTGCTCTGCTCCCGGCAGGCGGATCGGCCCTGCGGAACGTGCGAAGTGGCCGCAGGGCCGACCCGGAAGCACCGTCCTGTCAGGGCGCCCACGTCCGACCGTACGAGCAGCAGCAGTTCACCGCCCGGTGAGCTGCTGCACACGTGCTCACCCCGGCCTCGCTCACTGGGCTTGAGCAGCTTGAGCACCTGCTGCACGAGCCGCCAGTGTGGGCCGCACGCCCCGGGAGCTCGGTCCGTCTGAGCACGGGCGCTACGAATCGGCCGGGGTGCGGAACCCGCGGAACGTCACCGTCTTGCGGGTCTCGAAGCCCAGACGTTCGTAGAGCGCGATGGCGGCGGTGTTGCTGTCGGCCACGTGCAGGAAGGGGCGCTGGTGCCGGGCCACGATCCGCGCGGCGAGCGCGCCGACCAGACGGGCGGCATGGCCTCGCCCGCGGGCTTCGGGGGCGGTGCAGACCGCGCTGATCTCGGTCCATCCCGGGGGCCGGAGCCGTTCCCCCGCCATCGCCACCAGCGTGCCGTTGTCGCGGATGCCGAGGTAGGTGCCGAGTTCGGGGGTACGTGCCCAGAACGGCCCCGGTTGGGTTCGCCCGGCCAGATCGAGCATCTCGGGCACATCGACCGGGCCCAGTTCGACCACGTCGGTTCTGGACTCGGCCGGGGAAGGAACGGGCGAGCCGGCGCCCGGCCGGATCATCTGGCGCCCTTCGAGGACGAAGACGGGCTCCCAGTGCGACGGAGGGATCGACGGGCAGAGGAACATGTCCGCGAACCCACCCGGCCCCAGCAGCCGGGTGAGTTCGGCCCACTCCGCCGGCCCCGGTTCGGCGGGCACCGCGGAGAAGGTCGCGACTTCCGGAAGGTAGGTGACGGCCCGGCCGTGTCCACGGGCGAGGTGCGCGTGGTGGCCCCGGAGCGACGCGCCCACCGGGTCGTCGAGTACGACAGCGTTGCTGCCCTTCATGGTGCTGTGCCCTCCGTGTCGAGCGTGAGGCGGCACCCTGCCGTACGACGCGGCGCCTGGATGCCGCGGCCGGTGCGAGGAGGCCTCACTGATCAGTTGTCCGCGATCGGACTCTAGTGGGGCCCAGCCGCGCCCCTCCTGCCCGTACCCGGTCGTCGCACCCACTACCGGGTGCGGTACGAAGTCCGGTGTGAACGATCAGACTCAGCCCGCGACTGTTCGCGTGTTCATCGCGCTCGCCCCGCCCGACCACGCGAAAGAAGAACTCGCCCGGGAACTGCGGCCCGCCTATGGCACGCACCCTCGCATGCGATGGAACCGCATCGAGGACTGGCACATCACTCTGGCGTTCCTCGGGGAGCTCCCGGTCGAGACGGTTCCGCTGCTGCGCGCGCCTCTCGCCGGCCTCGCGGCGAACCACCGGCCGATCCGTCTGGCACTGCGCGGCAGCGGGAACTTCGACGACCGGGTGCTGTGGAGCGGAATCGACGGAGACCTCGATGGGCTGCGCATGCTCGCGGCCGATGTGCGTGCCGTCGTCAAGAACTGCGGTGTCGCCTTCGAGGACCGCCCCCTGCGCCCCCATCTGACGTTGGCCCGTGCCCGCCGAGGGGATCGATCCTCGGCAGGCGAAATCGCCGATGGGCTCGCCGGATTCGCCGGATGTCAGTGGCCCGCCGAACGTCTGCACCTGGTCGGGAGCAACGTCGGCCGCAGCCGGGGACCGATCCACTACCGCGACATCGAGGCCTGGCCCCTCGGCAACGGGAACCCCACCGGACCCGGAACGGACCGACAGCGGCCCGGAGACGTGTGACCGCCTCGACGTCTCGCGGGGTTCGTCCGTACCCGGGCCGCGGCGGCGCCCGACGGGCGGATCGGACGCCGCCACCGTTCACCTTCGGGCCGGTGAGGTGACCGCCCGGCCGAGACACCGGGCGAAACAGGCCCTGGGGGATCCGGAGAGGCGGCCGGACTCACACCCTGCCCCGTCCGCCCGGCCGCGAGACCTCTACCATCATGTGGCGTTTCGTCGTCGGACGCCGATGCCTGCCTGGCCGTGTCCGCCGCCCAACGTCCACGACGTCCGCCGCACAGCGACGGAGTCGGGTATCGAGCAACCGAGGAGAGGAACGTTCATGCGCGCTCGGAGCATCGGGACGGCCGCCGCGACAGCATTGGCGCTGGTGGCTGCCCGAGACCTCGTCCAGAAGAAGCACGCACTGCTCAGAAACTTCCCCGTGATCGGCCACGCCCGGTACCTGCTGGAGACGATCGGGCCGGAGCTGCGCCAGTACGTCGTGACGTCCAACGAGGAAGAGCGCCCCTTCAGCCGCGACCAGCGCACCTGGATCTACGCGTCGGCGAAGGAGGAGAACAACTACTTCGGGTTCGGAACCGACGTGGACGTCGAGCACGTGCAAGGGCACGCGTACGTGAAGCAGCGGACGTTCGCCGGCACGCTGCCCGATCTGCACGACCCGCAGGCCCCGCTGCCCTCGGCCAAGGTGCTGGGCGGACCGCGCGGGCGCGCCAAGGCCTTCCGGCCGGCGAGCGTCGTGAACATCTCGGCGATGAGCTTCGGATCGCTGTCCGGCGCGGCCATCACCGCGCTCAACAAGGGCGCGGCGCTGGCCGGCGCGATGCAGAACACGGGCGAGGGCGGCCTCTCGCCGTACCACCGCAACGGCGGTGACCTCATCCTCCAGATCGGGACGTCGTACTTCGGCTGCCGCAACGAGGACGGCACCTTCAGCCTCGACAAGCTCAAGGACGTGGTCGCGGGCGCCCCGGTCAAGGCGATCGAGATCAAGCTCTCCCAGGGCGCCAAGCCGGGGCTCGGCGGGATGCTGCCGGGCGCGAAGGTGACCCCCGAGATCGCCGAGATCCGCGGCATCCCGGCCGGCAAGGACTGTGCCTCCCCCTCCCGGCACACCGCGTTCCACGACGTCGACTCGATGCTCGACTTCGTGGAGCTGATCGCTGCCGAGACCGGTCTGCCGGTCGGGATCAAGAGCGCGGTGGGGGAGATGAGCTTCTGGGAAGAGCTGGCCATGCTGATGGCGCGTGGCGACCGCGGGGTCGACTTCGTGACCATCGACGGTGGCGAGGGCGGCACCGGAGCGGCCCCCCTGATCTTCACCGACTCGGTGTCGCTGCCGTTCCGGATGGGCTTCTCCCGCGTCTACAGCACGTTCGCGGAGCGGGGGCTCACCGACGACCTCACCTTCATCGGATCCGGCAAGCTGGGCCTGCCCGAGAACGCCGCCGTCGCCTTCGCCCTGGGTGTCGACATGATCAACGTCGCCCGCGAGGCGATGCTGTCCATCGGCTGCATCCAGGCCCAGAAGTGCCACACCGACAAGTGCCCCACCGGCATCGCCACCCAGAACCCGTGGCTGGTGCGCGGTGTCGACGCGCCCTCGAAGGCCACCCGGGCCGCTGTCTACCTGCGCACCCTGCGCAAGGAGCTGCTGAAGGTCTCGGGAGCTGTCGGCGTCGCCCACCCGGCACTCATCACCACCACCGACATCGAGATCATGAACGGCGACTACGACGCCCGCACCCTGGCGAGCGTCTACGGCTACAAGGACGGCTGGGGCGAACTCGGCCCAGAACTCGCCCAGCAGATCACCGCACTGCTCACCACCGAACCGGCGCCTCTCCAGAAGCCTGCCAACGGTGAGTGACGCGTGGCGCGTGACGCGTGACGCGTGATGCGTGGCGGGTGATGAGTGGCGCGTGACGCGTGATGCGTGACGCGTGCTCAGCCCAGGACGTTTGTGACCTCGGCGGGGTCTGTGCCCGGAAGGGGACGGTGCCCTTCGGCCCAGTGGTTGGACCACCCGCAGAGCCCGCACGCGTACCGACCGTCGAGTCCGTGGACTTCCGCGTCGCAGCCGCTGCACCGGGTGGTCGTGATCTCCGGAGTTGCCGCGACGACGCGGGAGGACCAGCCGCACTGGTTGGAACAGATCCAGGACCCGTCAGGGCCCTGGCCGGCGGCTGCGCCGCAGTTTCCACACGTCATGGAGGAGCCTCCTTCGAGGGCGGAGCCGCCGCGAGTACGACGGGGCCGTGGCCAGTCTGGCAGGAGCGCGAGGTGTGGGGGTAGGCCGGACCGGGGCGCGAAGAAGTGTTTTCGGCGCCTCATTCACATCCGATTTTCGTATGGATGCATCAACTGGGGTGCGACCAGGCAGGCAGGGAAGGGCCGGACCAGGAGCACTGTCCGCCGCTGACCGACTGCTCAGAGCCCGGCGCTGCGATGCCGTGGGCTCCGGCGCACCCCCACGTGCCCTGCGGCTCCCCGCACCCCACGCTCCTGCACCCCCACGTACCCTGTTTCCCGTGGTCTCCCGCTTGCATCGTGTCGCCGTCCTTGTGCTTGAGGGTGCGAAGCCGCTCGACGTCGGTATTCCCGCACAGGTGTTCACGACCCGTGCGAGCATGCCGTACGAAGTGCGGGTGTGCGGTGCGGCGCCCGGTCTCGTGGCCGGTGGCGACGGGCTGTCGTACCACGTCGCCCACGGCCTCGACGCGCTCGCGTGGGCCGACATCGTCTTCGTCCCCGGCTACCGGTTCCCGGACCGCGACGACCCCCCGCGCCCGGTGCTCGACGCGCTGATCTCCGCCCACGCCGGGGGCGCGCGGCTCGCCGCGATCTCGACGGGTGCCTTCGCGCTCGCCGCCACGGGACTCCTCGACGGCAGGCGCGCCACGACGCACTGGCACTACACGCGGGCGCTGGCGGCGAAGCATCCGCGCGTTCAGGTCGACGAGAACGTTCTGTTCGTCGACGAGGGCAGCGTGCTGACGTCGGCCGGTGCCGCCTCGGGCATCGACCTGTGCCTGCACATTCTGCGCGGCGACCTCGGAGTGGCAGCGTCGAACCACGCGGCCCGGCGCCTGGTCGCGGCCCCCTACCGCAGCGGCGGTCAGGCGCAGTACGTGCCGCGCAGCGTGCCCGAGCCACTGGGGGAGCGGTTCGCCGCCACCCGCGAATGGGCGCTGCATCGGCTCGGCGAGTCCCTCACCCTCGAAGCGCTCGCCCGGCACGCGGCGGTCTCGCCGCGCACGTTCTCACGGCGCTTCGTCGAGGACACGGGGTACACGCCGATGCAGTGGGTCATGCGCGCCCGCGTCGACCTGGCCCGCGAACTGCTCGAACGCTCGGAGCGGAGCGTCGAGCAGATCGCCACCGACGTCGGTCTGGGCACCGGTGCCAATCTGCGGCTGCACTTCCAGCACATCCTCGGCACCACGCCGAGCGAGTACCGGCGCACGTTCACACAGGGCGAGTAGCCCGCACCACGTGGCGTGATCCTTTTGAACCGTGGCGATCACGCCGCTGTCACGGGCGGATGCGGCACGCGAGGCTGATGGCGAACCGAAGGGACACCACTCATGACTCGCATCGCCGTCAACGGATTCGGCCGCATCGGACGCAATGTGCTGCGCGCGCTGCTCGAACGCGACAGCGCTCTCGAAGTCGTTGCCGTCAACGACCTCACGGAGCCCGCCACCCTCGCCCGGCTGCTCGCCTACGACACGACGGCCGGCCGGCTCGGCCGCCCGGTGACCGTCGACGGGAACGCCCTCGTCGTGGACGGCCGTCGCATCACGGTGCTCGCCGAACGCGAACCGGCACAGCTGCCGTGGGCCGAGCTCGGCGTGGACATCGTGCTCGAAGCGACCGGCCGCTTCACGTCGGCCGAGGCCGCCCGTGGCCACCTGGACGCGGGTGCGAAGAAGGTGCTTGTCAGCGCGCCGTCGGACGGCGCCGATGTCACGCTGGCGTTCGGGGTCAACACGGATGCGTACGACCCGGTCGCGCACACCATCGTCTCGAACGCCTCGTGCACGACCAATGCGCTGGCGCCGCTGGCCTCGGTGCTCGACGACCTCGCCGGCATCGAGCACGGCTTCATGACGACGGTGCACGCCTACACGCAGGAGCAGAACCTGCAGGACGGTCCGCACCGCGATGCCCGCCGCGCCCGCGCCGCCGCCGTCAACATCGTGCCGACCACGACGGGCGCCGCCAAGGCCATCGGCCTCGTGCTGCCGAACCTCGCCGGCAAGCTGTCCGGCGACTCGATCCGCGTGCCGGTCCCGGTGGGCTCGATCGTCGAACTCAACACCACCGTCAGCCGCGACGTGACGCGCGACGACGTGCTGGCGGCGTACCGGGCGGCGGCCGAGGGGCCGCTGGCCGGTGTGCTTGAGTACTCGGACGACGCGCTCGTGTCGTCCGACATCACGGGCAATCCGGCTTCGTCGATCTTCGACTCGGCCCTCACCCGCGTCGACGGCCGCCACATCAAGGTGGTCGCCTGGTACGACAACGAGTGGGGCTTCTCGAACCGCGTGATCGACACCCTCGAACTCCTCGCCGCCCGCTGACCGGACGCCGGGGCGGCCTCCACCTCCGGAGGCCGCCCCTTCCGCCCGGACGGTCCCGCGCACACCGTGGGCCCCGTCCGGGCGTCACGGCGTTTCACCCACCCGACGCCCGCACCGCCGTGGTGCGCGAACCGCAAGTGGACGCGCTGCTCGTCGGGCAGCGTTCCCCCGCTCAGTGGGGGACAAATGATGTGCTCGGCACAACCGTTGCCGGACAGCCTGGCCGACCGTGGACATGGGACGTGCTGATCAACAGCTCCGCCTGATCGCCGAGGCCGTGCAGATTGCCGGGGCCCTTGGCCTCCCGGTGTGGCTTCGCGGTGGGTGGGCCGTGGACTTCTTCCTCGGCGAGATCACCCGGGACCACGAGGACATCGACTGGTTCGCACAGGCGGACGATGCCGGGGACCTGGCACGAGCGCTGCTGCAGCACGGCTATGAGCCGGTCCCGGGGTCGCCGCCCGATCTGCAGCTCGATTTTGTCAAGAACGGTCTGGAGAGCAGCTTTACGCTCCTGGACCGGGATGCGGCCGGCCGTGTGGTGGTGGCCGGAGGCCTCTGGGCCGGTGCGCCCTGGCCCGAAGGAATGCTCGACGCCGGGCCGGGCCGCATCGGTGGTCTGCGATGCGCGATCATCGGTCCGCGGGCCCAGATCGAGATCAAGCGAATGACGCCCGTCTGGGATCCTTCCCGGCCCCGGCGGACCAAGGACGGCGAGGACATCGCGCGTCTGGAGGCGGCCCTCCGCGCACGGGGCGAAACGGCCTGAGCCAGGGCCCGGACATCGGCCGTCCGCTGCTGCTGGAGGCGGGGGCGGGGGCGGAGGCGGCGGGCGGCCTGAAGCTGCCATGGACGAGCTGGGGGCGGCTGTCGGCAACACACGGACCGGCGCCGAAGGTACGCACTTGTGCGTATGACGGACCCCTACTTCCCCTCTCACCGCCGTGCCATCCTGCCACCGGGGCCCGCAGACCACGGGCCGAAGGAAAACGGGGAGAGATCGATGCTGCGCAAAATCGCCACCCTCGCCTCCGTGTGCGCACTGCTCACCGGCCTGAACGTCGCCGGCACCGCGTCGGCCGCCGCACCCGACGGGGAGTCCCGGGCCGCGACCTTCGCGGCTCAGGCCCACAAGGAAGGCCTCACCGACGCGGAAGCCGCTGCCCTTCAGCACCGGGTGGACGACTACCTGACCACCATGGGCGGGGAGCAGATCGCGGCGAACAAGATCGACCTCGGCGGCGGGAGCTCCGTCGTGGTCACCCTGCCCGGGGAGAAGCGCGCACGGGAACTCACCGGGACGAAGAAGATCCTCGACAGCTGCAACAGCAAGACCTTCTGCGCCTTCCAGAACTCGCAGTGGTGGGGCGACCAGATCCAGATGGTCAGCTGCTCGGACTACATGATCCCGTGGACCACCGTCGGCTCCTGGATCAACAATCAGACCACCGGGACCGTCGCTCAGTTCAAGGACAACACCGCGACGGTCCGATGGGTCGACGGCGGAGCCTTCGCCGAGGACGACACGGCCGACTGGAGCTGGGTGCTCTACGTGAACAACTGCCGGTGAGCGGCCCGGTGACCGCCCCCGGTGTTCAGAGGGCGGTCCGGAGCCCACTCGACTCCCGGTGAAAGGGGCAGGGAGTCGACAGGAGCCCGCTCAGCCGGGCGCGGTGCACGGTGGAGAGCCGGTCGCGGGTACCGAGTTTGCGGTAGATGCGCTCGATGTGTTTGTTGACCGTGCGAGCGGTGATGCCGAGCCGCCGTCCGATCGCGGCGGCGGTGAGGGCGTCCGCGAGGAGCAGCAGCACCGTCGTCTCACGGGGAGTCAGCCCGTACGGCGCAGCGTCCGCCGGCACGGGCGCGCGGCAGTCGTGACAGCCCGACACGACAGCCGCACCGGCGCGCCACTGGCCGAGCAGGACGCGCTGCCGGTCCACAGCCGTCAGGAGCGGCTGCACCTCGGCGCCATAGGCGAGGGCCGCCGGGCCGAAGCCCGCGTCCGGCCGGAACAGAATGTAGCCGCGTACGGGGGAGTGGACGCCGGGCAGCGGGATTCCGAAGGCGAAGCGCCCTCCAGGGGTGAAGCGGCGCACATCACGCAGGTGCTGGAGACGGCCCAGCGCATCCGCCTGCCGGGGGGCGGAATCTCCCGTCGAGGCGTAGTGCTCGGCGAACGGGCGGCCGATCCTGATGAGCCGGCGGGCCTGCGGATGGTCGAAGACGGATCGCGCCGCCGGTGCCGTGACGATGGACATCGCGCCTTCGTCCGGCTGCCAGTCGCTCTCCTTGCTCACGGCGGCTTCCGCGTCGCAGGCCCGCAGCAGCTCCGTCAGGACGAGGGTGTGCAACGCGTCGGGATCGCGTTCGTGCATGATCTGCACAGCCAGGTCCCGCATCCCGCGCAAGTGCGCCGCCGTGCCGGTCATCGTCCCGCTCCCTGTCTCGACCGCTTCACCGCCGGATCCCGCGTCCGTGCCGCAGGTGCGCACCCGCTCGCCGTCCGGCACAGCGGGGGCGCCGTTTCCATTGTCGGCGGGCGCGGGACGGGCCGGCACGGATACGGAGGCACTTGACTGGCCGGCACGGGGTCACGGACCGGAGATCTGGACGGCGGCGAGTCAGGAATCGATGCGGAACGAGTACAGGCCGAGAGCGGTGAAGTACGCGTCGCGGCCGCTGATGTGGATCTCCGAGGAGATCCGGGCTTCGTCCTCGCCCCACGGCAAGGCGGACGGATCCCTCAGCGCCACCTCCCAGCGCGGCCTTCCCGTACGGGAGTCGAGAGCCAGGAGCTTGCTCGGATGGGACCTCCCCGCGTAGACGGTGTTCCCGACGACGGCGACTCCCTCGGTGCCCGCACCGATCTCGCACCGCCAGCGCTGCTTGCCCGTCCTCGCGTCCAGGGCGTAGAGAAACCGGTCCTGGCAGTGGACGTAGACGGCGTTGCCCCGCACGTGGACGTCATTGATGCCGCCTCCGAGCCGACGCTTCCAGCGCTGCCGGCCCGACGCGGCCTCCAGGGCGTGCACCCAGTGCTCCTCAGTGCCCAGACAGACCGTACCGCCGTGGACGGAGGGCGAGCCGCTGGTCGTGTCGCCGGTGCCGGAGAACTTCCAGCGGGGCCTGCCCGTGGAGCAGTCCACGGCGTGCAGTACGCCCTTGTTGGTCATGGCGAAAACGGTGCCCGCCGCGACGGGGGTCCGGCCCGTGGGCATGCCCTCCCCCGTCTGGAAGCGCCAGCGGTGGCGGCCGGTGGCGGGGTCGAAGCCGTACAGGTAACCGTCCGTGGCGCGGGCGTAGACGAGTTTGCCGCCCGCCGCCACCGAGACCCCTCCGAGACTGGCCAGCTGTACGGACCAGCGGCGGCTGCCGTTGGCGACATCGACCGCATGGAGCCTGCCCTCCGAACTCGCCGCGAAGACCGTGCCGCCGAGGACCGCGGGTTGGTCCGCCATGTGACCCTCCGCGGTGTAGGCCCACCGCTGGCGGCCGGTGGCCGCGTCGACCGCGTACAGGTCGCTGTTCTTGTGACTCCCGAGATAGAGCGTGCCACCCGCCATCGTCGCGTCGCCCATTTCGCTGCCCGGTGCGAAACGCCAGTTCTGCCGCGGGTCCGGCGGCTCCTCCTGGAGGACTCCGGCCAAGGTGTAGGCCCCGGCTCCGGTCGCCGACAACGCCGCGAGGCCGATCAGCAGCTTTCGGCGGGGCAGCCGCCGGCGACCGGAGCCCGCCGGCGGTGAAGAGCCCTGAAGGAGGGTCGGGTCCGGCCGGGGGCCCCGCTGCGACGACGGTTGCGGTCGCGGTCGCGACACCGGCGGCGCGGGCCGTGCCGCGGTACGGGTCCGGGCGCCGTGCACCGGATCGGCGGCCGGGTCCAAGACCGTCGGCTCGTAACTGATCTGCTCGGCGGCCTCCCTGCTCCGGCGGGCGATCTCCGCGGCGAGCACGGGTGGCGGCCAGGGCGGCGCGCCGCCGGGCAGACCGGCCAGCGCGGTCTCCAGCCCCGCCGGTGTGGGGCGTTCGGCGGGATCCCGGGCCAGACAGGCGCGCAGCAGATCGGCCACGGGCGGATCGATACCCGTCAGGTCCGGTTCCTCGGACAGGACCCGGACATCGACGGCCGCCGGGTGGCCCGTGCCGTACGGCGACTGCCCCGACGCCGCGAACGCCAGCACCGCGCCGAGCGCGAACACGTCGGAACGGGCGTCGAACCGGCCGTGCTGCAGGTACTCCGGAGCGATGTATCCGGACGTACCGATGACACCGGTCCGGGTCAGCCGGGTGTCCTCGCGGGCGCGGGCGATCCCGAAGTCGATGATCACCGGGCCGTCGCCGCCCATCATCACGTTGGACGGTTTGAGATCACGGTGCACCAGCCCCGACACATGGATCCGCCGCAGGGCCGCCGCCAGGAGAAGACCGAGCCGGCGCACCTCCAGCGGCCCGTACGCACGGACGGCCTCGCCCAGCGAAGGGCCGGGGACGAATTCGGTGGCCAGCCACGGCGGATTCTCGTCCACCCCGTCGGACAGCACCGCCGCGATCCCGGGGCCGGAGACCCGTGCCGAGGACCGCGCCTCGTGGGCGAACCTGCGCCGGAACTGCTGGTCCTCGGCGTACTCGGGGCGGATCACCTTCACGGCCGCGAGACCGTGTGCGCTCCCCGCTCCGCCGACGCCGAGATACACCAGGCCCATTCCGCCGCCGCCGAGCCTGCGCAGCACCGTGTAAGGGCCGATGTGTTGTGGATCCATACGCCCGGTCATCACCGGCCCGCCCCCTCATGCCTCGCGCATGACTCTACGTCACCCCGCTTCGTGCCAGGGGCTTTTGTACGGTCCGGTGGTGCGGGAGGTCAGCTTCGCAGATAGGTGAGTACGGCGAGGACCCGGCGGTGTCCGTCGGTGGTGGTGGGGAGGTCGAGCTTGGTGAAGATGTTGCCGATGTGCTTGTTCACGGCGGCGGGGCTGATGAACAGCTGGGTGGCGATGGTGCTGTTGGCGTGTCCTTGAGCGATCAGACCGAGGACTTCGTGTTCGCGGGGGCTGAGTGCTTCGAGAGGGTCTTTCCGTATCCGGACGAGTTGCTGGATGACCTCGGGGTCCACGACGGTGCCGCCGTTGGCGATCTGCTCGATCGCGGTCGTGAAGTCCGTCACCGCGGCAATGCGTTCTTTGAGGAGGTAGCCGACCGCGGTCCCGCCCCCCGAGTCGAGAAGGCCCAGGGCGTAGGAGCGTTCCACGTACTGGCTGAGGACGAGTACGGGCAGTCCCGGGAATTCTTCGCGGAGTTGTACGGCGGCCCTGAGCCCGTCGTCGCTGTGGGTCGGTGGCATCCGGACGTCGGTGATGATCAGGTCGGGCTGTTTGGCGCGCGTGGCCGAGATCAGGGAGTCGGAGTCGCCGACCGCGGCGATGATGTCGTGTCCGACGCGCTGGAGCAGCCCGATCAGACCCTCGCGCAGCAGTACGGCGTCTTCTGCCACGATCAGGCGTAGTGACATGGAACCTCCACATGCATCAGCGTGGGACCTCCGGCCGGGCTCGATACCCGTATACGGCCGTCGAGTGCCCGGACCCGGTCGGCCAGCCCGGTGATGCCGGTGCCTGTCTCCGTGTCCACGCCGCCGTGGCCGTCGTCGGTGATGTCGAAGATCAACAGGTCGGCATGGTATCTGCCGCGGACTTCCGCTGTCGCGGCGCCGCTGTGTCTGGCGATGTTCGTCATCGCTTCGTTGAGGAGGTAGTACATGGTCGTTTCGATCTTTCTGGGCAGCCTTTCGGGCAGCCGGAGGTCGACGGTGACGGGGATCGGGAACCGGGCGGCGTAGTCCTCGATCGCGGCTACCAGCCCGTGGTCGGCCAGTACCGGCGGGTTGAGCCCTCGGATCAGGGCCCGCAGTTCCTGGTGGGCGGCGGAGAGCTGGGTCTCTGCCTGGGTGAGCAGTTCGGACTGGGGGGAGTCCGCCGGGGTGTCCAGGCGGAGCATCGCGAGGGTCATTCCCAGGGACACGAGCCGTTGTTGTGCTCCGTCGTGCAGGTCGCGTTCGATGCGTGTGCGTTCCGCGTCGAAGGAGTCGAGCAGGCGGACCTGGGAGGCACGTACTTCGCGCAGCTCCTCGCCGAGTTCCCGGTCGCGTGGCGCCAGGAAGGTGCGGGCCATCGCGGCGCGTGCCCCGGCCCATGAGGTGACCGTGTACGGCGACGCGAGCAGCACGATCGCGCTGAACACCGCCCAGGGCCAGGTCTCGCTGTCCAGCGAGCTGAGGAAGACGGCGGGCACTGCGAAGGTGAAGCCCAGCACGATCAGGTCCAGCCACCACAGTGCGGCCGTCGAGATCAGGGTGAACAGCAGCTCGCGCCAGGTGACCGGTTCCTTGAGCCGGCAGGCGACCCATGCCTTGGCGCCGCGGGCGTCCGGGCGGCGGTGCGGGTCCGGGAGCCGGTCGAGGTCGACCAGCCGCAGGCGGTGGCGTTCGACCGTGGCCACTGTGCTGGAGGCCAGAACGAGACCCACCAGGGGCGCGATCCCGATCAGCACCACCAGCAGCAGGATTCCTGCTGCCAGGCAGACGGCGAGGATCGTCACCGCTGCCGTGCCGAACAGGACACCGCTGACCAGGTAGGCCAGGGACCTCCAGGGCCAGCTCGATGTCAGAAAGCTCATGGGGCGCTGAGCCATGGCCTGCCAGGCCGTTGTGGGACGCATGCGGCCACCGTAGCCCGGGAGTTCGGGTCGCCGGGGTAGTGCCCGCACTACCCCGGAAGTAGCGGGCGGATCAGTGCCCCGCCCCCGCCCCGTGCGGTGGGATCAGGGCATGACGACAACGACACGAACCCTTGTGCAGGACGCGGTCGAACTCCACGGCGTGCGTAAGGTCCACGGCAGCGGTGACCACGCGGTGACCGCGCTGGACAGCATTTCCATCGGCTTCCCCCGCGGTACGTTCACCGCGATCATGGGCCCCTCCGGCTCGGGAAAGTCCACCCTGCTGCAGTGCGCGGCCGGGCTGGACCGTCCGACCGACGGCCGGATCGTTCTCGCGGGAGTCGACATCGGCCGGCAGAGCGAGAAGCAGCGCACCGAACTGCGCCGCAAGCACATCGGGTTCGTCTTCCAGGCGTTCAACCTCGTCGAGTCGCTGACCGCGGCCCAGAACGTGGAACTGCCCTCCCGGTTCGCCGGCCGCCGGGCCGGGTCCGGACAGGTCGCGGAAGCGCTCGCCTCGGTCGGTCTGGCCGAGCGCGCGAACCACCGGCCCAGTCAGCTCTCCGGCGGCCAGCAGCAACGCGTGGCCCTGGCCCGGGCCCTGGTCACCCGCCCCGACGTCCTGTTCGCGGACGAGCCCACCGGCGCCCTGGACACCGTCACCTCCCGCGAGGTGCTGCGCATGATGCGGATGCTGGTCGACCGGGAGGGCCAGACCACCTTGATGGTCACCCACGACCCCGTGGCGGCCTCCGCGGCCGATGTCGTCGTCTTCATCAAGGACGGCCGGATCGCCGGCCGGATCCCGCTGGACAAGGACCCCCAGAACAACAACGCCGCCGTGATCGCCGCTCACATGGCCCGGCTGGAGGCATGATGCTGATCATCGCGAACGTACGCGAACGCTGGTCCGGATTCCTCGGCGCCTTCCTCGCGGTCCTGGTCGGCGTGGCCCTCATCACCACCACCCTGGTCATCTACGACTCCTCCCGCCCCGCCACCCAGCCCCGCTACGCCGGCGCCGCCGCGCTGGTCCTGCCCGAGCAGGCTCTCGACAGGGACGGCAGCCCCGAGGACCGGATACCGTGGAGCCCGGCCGAGGCCGCGCCGATCCGCGCCGCACTGGAGGCCGTCCCCGAGGTCGCCGCCGTCGTGGTGGACCGCTCCTTCTACGCCCAGGCCGTCCGCGGCGACAGACCCGTCACCGACGAGGGCGCCGCGGAAGCCGGCCACGGCTGGGACAGTGCCCGGACGGCGCCCTACCGACTGGTCTCCGGCCGGGCCCCGAGCGGGGACCGGGAGGTCGTCGTCGACCGCGCCCTGGGCGTGGCAGCGGGCAGCACACTGACCGTCAACATCACCCGGGGCCGCACCCAGTTCACCGTCGTCGGCACCGTCGACGGCCCGGGCTACTACTTCAGCGAGGCATTCGCCGCCCGGCAGCAGCCCGGCGTCGGCGTCTTTGCACTGATCGCGGACGAGGGAGCGTCCGGCGCCGCGATCGCCTCCGGCGCACAGCGCGCCCTCGGCGGCAAGGGCACGGTCCTCTCCGGCGACGCCCGCTCCGCACTCCAGCCCCAGTACATCGACCACAAGCGCAACCTCGGCGTCCAGCTCATCGGCGCCATGGCCGTCCTCGGCCTGTTCACCACGGTCTTCGTCGTCGCCTCCATGCTGGTCCTGTCGACCGGCATGCGCCGCCGGGAGATCGGCCTGCTGCGCACCATCGGAGCCGCACCCGGCCAGATCCGCCGCATGATCCTCGGCGAGGCCGCCGTGGTCGGCCTGCTCGGCTCGGCCATGGGCTGCCTGGCCGGAATCGCCGCCGCCCCGCTGCTGCGCGACATCCTCAAGGGGCTGGACGTCACCCCGCCGGGCATGGAGGTCACCGTGGCGGCCTGGCCGCTGCTCACCGCGTCCGCGGTCGGTGTCGGTGTCAGCGTCACCGGTGCCTGGGCCGCGGGCCGCAAGGCCGCGAAGGTCGCCCCGATCGAAGCCCTGCTCGACAGCCGCCCCGCCAACAACGGTATGGGACGGGGCCGTTGGATCGCCGCGCTGTCCGTCCTCGGCCTGGGTGTCGTCCTCGCCATCGCGACCGCGACCACCGGCGCCGACAGCCGTATCACCATGGCGCTCTTCGCGACCATGACGCTCATCGTCGCCGCCGCCCTGCTGGCCCCCGCCCTCGTCGGCCCGGCCGGCCGCCTGCTGACCGCCCCCTTCGGCAAGCGCGGTTCGGCCGCCGCCGTCCTGATCCGCGGCGAACTCACCGCCAACTCCCGCCGCGCCGCTTCCCTGGCGGCCCCGGTGATCGCCGCCGTCGGCTTCGCGGTCCTGCTCAGCGGGGTGGTGGAGACGATGCGGGTGGCCTATCCGGCGGGCGAGGCCCTGAAGGTCGCCGGACAGACGATCGTCACCCCCGACGGCACCCCCGGCAACACCGACGAGGTCGTCGCCGCGAACCCGGTCGGCAAGGCTGCCCTGCCGACGCGCGCCTTCGTCGGTGAGCAGCGGACCGTCCTGGACGTGCTGGGCACCCGTGATGCCCGGTGGAGCCGGCCGGGCGAGGCCGTTCTGGGCCGGCGCACCGCGTCCGAACTGGGCCTGAAGCAGGGCCAGAGCGTCCCGGTCCGGTTCGCCGACGGCGCGAGCGTCCGTCTGAAGGTCGGCCGCGTCCTGCCCGACGACCCGGCCCGCGGTGACTTCGTGGTCGCCCGCGACCTCGTCCGGGCCCACGACCCGGCCGCGCTCACCGACGACATCTTCGTCCCGGCGGGCAGCAGCGCCTCCGCGACGGTCCCGGGCACCGCCCGGCACGACGCCCTGCGGTACGCCCTCGACGACTACAACACCGATGCCAGGCTCACCGACAGCCTGGCCGCCATGCTCATCGTCATCGCCGTCGGCTACAGCGTGATCGCCGTCGCCAACAGCATGGCCATGGCGGCCCACGGCCGCCGCCGTGACTACGCGGTGATGAAGTCCGCCGGCGGCACCGTCCGCCAGCTCCTCGCGGTGGCCGCCGGTGAGACCGCCCTGCTGGTGGTCGTCGGAGCCGGCCTCGGTGTCCTGGTGACGCTGCCCCCGCTGGCGGGAATGGCCTCCGGACTCTCCCAGGCCACCTCGTCCGCCGTCAGCCTGCACCTGAACGGCGCAGCCATCACCACGGCGATCACCGGCACCCTGGCCGCGGCAGTCCTGGCGGGGGTGATGGTCACCGGGAAGACACTGAGGAAGTCCGCCTAGCCACCACGCCGGTGAGAGCGCCCGCCTGATCACGATGAACCAGCAGCGCAGTACAGGGAGGAGGTGAAGGGAACGAACGACCGCGGCGGGCAAGGGAAATGAGAAGGCGGCTGAGGGGAACACCCCGCAGCCGCCTTCCCACGTCGTCCGCGTACGCCTGCTCGCGCACACCGTCCGCGTACGCCTGCCCACACCGTCTGCGCGCACTGTCCGCGTACGCCTGCCCACACCGTCTGCGCGCACTGTCCGCGTACGCCTGCCTGCGCGTACCGTCTGCGCACACCCTCCTCGCACGCCCGCCTGCACGTGCCGTCCGCATGCGCCTGACATGCCTGTCCCCGCAGGCCCGGCCGTCAGACACGGCCGCCAGGTACGGCCGTCAGACACGGCCGTCAGGTACGGCCGGCCCGCGTCCCGCTGTGCGGCAGCCCTGCCGGTCGCCGCAGTCAACGAGCGGCTGTGACCGGCACGGTTGCCGCGCCCCCGCCGCCTACAGAGCGATCCAGTAGCGGCGCTTGATGCCGGCCTTGGTCGTGCGGACGTCCTCCAGGACGCCGCCGTTGCGCTCGATGCTGCGGGCGGAGCCGGCATTGTCGTCGTCGCAGGTGACGAGGACCCGCCCCAGCCCCATCGCACGCGCCTCGGGCAGAACCGCGCCGAGGGCCCAGGTCGCCAGGCCGCGCCTGCGGGCGGAGGGCCGGATGCTGTAGCCGATGTGACCGCCGGCGTCGAGCAGAAAGGCGTTCAGGCGGTGCCGGAGATCGATGGCCCCCAGGTAGGTGTCGTCCTCCACGATCCACCAGTGGGTGGCGTGGACGTGCCCCTCTCCCAGCGCAACCGAGCTGTCCGACTGCTGCCGCAGCTTCTCGACCCATGCCGAGAAGACCTCGGGGTCGTCGAGACCGGCTTCGGGGGCGAGGCGCAGGCCGGCCCCGTCCTGGTGGGCTCCTGGCGTCCACTCGTCACGCGCTGCGAGCCAGGAGGAATGAAGTCGCCCCGTGGGTATGGTCAGTTCGGGCATGCGGGCGACCTTAGCACTCGCCCGCCCCCTGCGATCAGGCACTTTGCACCGGCCCGGACCCAGGGCCGCTCACGCGTCGGCAGACGACGCCGGGAGGGTCACAGGGGCAACGGGCCGAGATCTTCGGCGACCTCGGCGAAGTCGCGGATCGAGGGGGTCTCGCCGCTGGTGCGCCAGCACAGTGCCCAGCGGCTGAGCGGGGCGTCGTGGATGGGGACGTAGGCGATGTCGGGCCGGGCGTAGTAGCGCAGCGCGTGGGCGTGCGCGGGGCAGACCGCCTCCCCGCTGCTGACGATGGCGAGCAGCTGCGTGCCGTCGACCGCGGACGGCCCTCTGGGAATCGGCCGTCCGCTGGGTGTGTGCGCGGGTATGAGCGACTCGCGCCAGTAGTCGGGCGCGGCACCGGTCAGGACGGCTTCGTCGGCGAGGTCTTCGTAGGACACGGAGCGACGCGAGGCCAGTCGGTGGGTGGAGGACACGCACAGCACGACGGGCTCGGTACAGACCACCGGGCCCACGGTGAGGTCCGGTTCCCGGATGGGGAGCCAGGCGAGCAGCACGTCGATCGTGTCGCGGCGCAGGGCGGAGAAGGGGTCGTTGTAGCCCACGGCGCGGATCTGCACGGTGCAGCCGGGGTGGCGGGACGCGAACGTGGTGAGCAGCGGCCGTAGGTCCTGGCTGTTGCTGGACGTCATGCCCAGGCGCAGTACCGCACTCTTTTCCCTCGCCGACAGGGCGGCCCGTTCCAGACTGTGCTGCAGACCGCGGTGGACGGGGAGCAGATCGTCATAGAGCTGCCGGCCGAGGGGGGTGAGGCGGACATGGTGACTGGTGCGGTCGAAGAGCACTCCGCCGATACGGCGTTCCTGCTTCTTGATCGCCTGGCTGACCCGGGCCGGCGAGACGTGCAGCCGTTCGGCGGTCCGGCCGAAGTGCAGCTCCTGAGCGAGCGCCAGGAAGATCTCGATGTCCCTGATCTCCACGTTGCCCCCGCTTTGTTCGCCGCTCCTCGTCCGCGTTAACCGCCAGGTTAACGGGCCCTGCGAAAAGTGCTGTTGCCGGTGTTTTCCGCACGGCCGATGGTTGGGCCGGGAAGAGCGCGGCCGTAGACGCGCCCTCGATGTGGTGCCGAACCAGGAGGACGTTCCATGAAACATCTGCAGACCGGTGTGCTGATCGCCGCGACTCTCTCCGCCGGGCTCATGGCCGGGCTGTTCGCGGCCTTCGCCTATGCGGTGATGCCCGGTCTGGCCAAATCGTCCGACCACACGCTCGTCGAGGCGATGCAGAACATCAACAAGGCCATCCTCAACCCGGCCTTCATGCTCCCGTTCATGGGCGCGATCCCCCTTCTCGGTCTCGCCGTCGTGCTGGCCTGGCGCGGCCACGGCCGCTCCGCGCTGCCCTGGCTGATCGCCGCGCTGGTCCTGTACCTGGTGGCCTTCATGGTCACCAGCGGCGTCAACGTTCCCCTCAACGACCAGCTCGCCCGCGCCGGTGACCCCGCGCATGCCGGTCAACTTGCGGCAGTCCGCGCGGACTTCGAGAACAAATGGGTCATGTGGAACACCGTCCGCGCGCTCCTGCACACCGCGGCGTTCGCCTGCCTGGTCTGGGCGCTGTTCGTGCACGGTGCGCATCAGCCGAACGAGAGCAGGCACACCGGCGCGTCCGCGCGGACTCCCGCTCCGGTGTTCCACACCGGCCATCCCCCGTTCGCGCAGCACCCGCAGGAATCGCAGCCCCACTGCGCCCCGTTCGCGTCCCCCGCGCCCGGCCCCGAGGCCGGAACCCGGGCCTAGAGGCTGTCCGACCCTGATCCGCCGGACAGGCCCTGGGGCCTCTCGTCCGGATCGTGCCGGCTCGTGGCCCGGTGCCGCGCCCGGACGAAAGGCCCCGGCGCCCGGCGGCCGTGGCTCCCGCCCCGGCCGCCGGGGCGCCGCCGCGTG